>JBKOZX010000173.1:0-11527 GCA_046726115.1 Actinomycetota bacterium
TCGAATCGTCGGCAGCGTCAGATGTGTATAAGAGACAGGTGGCCACGTCCCGCATCTGGACGGCGTCGAAGCCGCCCCGCTCGGCGAGGCGCAGGGCGGCGTCGAGGACCCGCCGGCGGCGGGCGGCCTGGCTCCGGGCCAGCGCCGTGCCCGGGGCAGGGCCGTCGCTGGTGGCGGGCGTTGTCACCGCCAAAGTGAAACATGTTCCGATTCCGGGGGGCAAGCATTCGCGCCCGCCCCTTGGGAGACTGCGGGCATGGCGACGGACCTCCTCGACATCGCCGACCGGCTCTGGCGCGGCGACGTCGAGATGGACCAGCGCCACCTGTTCGGCATGGGCGGCGAGCTGGCCGATCTCGACGGCGACCACGCGTTCGTGGCTGCGTTCTCGAACGTCGCCGCCTTCTCGACCGCCGAGGGAATGGTGCTCGTTGACACCAGCAGCCCGTTCCTGGCCGGGCGCGTACACGACGTGCTGCTCGAGTGGCGCGGGAACCCTCTCCATACCGCCGTGTTCACGCACGGGCACATCGACCACGTCTTCGGTGTCGAGCGCTACGAGGCCGACGCCCGCGACAGCGGCGCTCTCCCGCCGCGCGTCGTGGCGCACGAGGCAGTCCCTCCTCGCTTCGACCGGTATATCGCGACGGCGGGGTACAACACCGACATCAACCGCCGGCAGTTCGGCATCGACCGCCTCGAATGGCCGACGCAGTACCGGTACCCCGACGACACGTACCGCGACGCGCTCACGCTCGATGTCGGCGGCGTCCGCTTCGAGCTGCGGCACGCGCGCGGCGAGACCGACGATCACACGTGGGTGTGGCTCCCCGACGCCCGGATCCTCTGCACGGGGGATCTCTTCATCTGGGCCTCGCCGAACTGCGGGAACCCGCAGAAGGTGCAGCGCTATGCGAAGGACTGGGCGGTCGCCTTGCGGACGATGGCCGACCTCGGCGCCGAGACGCTGCTCCCCGGTCACGGCCTCCCGATCCTGGGGATCGATCGGGTCCGCGAGTCGCTCGAGAACACCGCCAAGCTGCTCGAGACCCTGCACGACGACACGCTCCGGATGATGAACGCCGGCGCGCGTCTCGACGAGATCATCCACGCTGTGCGCGCACCGCAGTCGCTGCTCGACAAGCCGTACCTGCGGCCCATCTACGACGAGCCCGAGTTCGTGGTCCGCAACGTCTGGCGGTACTACGGCGGCTGGCACGACGGGAACCCGGCACACCTCAAGCCGGCGCCGGACGCGGCAGTGGCCGCCGAGGTTGCCGCGCTCGCCGGTGGCCCGGACAAACTGGCAGCCCGGGCACGCGAGCTCGCCGCCTCCGGCGACCTCCGCCTCGCGGGGCACCTCGCCGAGTGGGCCGCGGCAGCCGCGCCGGAAGACGCCGACGCCCAACGGGCTCGCGCCGAGGTGTTCGAGGCGCGGGTGGCTGCCGAAGCGTCGACCATGAGCAAGGGCGTCTTCGGCGCGGCCGCGCGCGAGTCGCGCGGGAAGGTCGACCACGACCGCTGAGCGCCGGTGCCGTTACGATGACGCCCTTGTCGGAGACCTGGCGCTATGTCGACTGCGGGGCCGTCGACGCGTTCGAGAACAACGCGCAGATGGCCGTGCTCGCCCGCTCGGCCACTGACGCCGCGCAGCCGATCCTGCAAACCAGCGTCTGGGGTGCGACACACCTCAATGTCGGCTGGTTCGACGACGTCGACAACACGCTGGACCTGGCGGCCTGCGAGCGGCTCGGCATTCAGGTCATCCGCCGACCGTTCGCAGGAGGCGGCACGGCGTTCTACGACCGCGGGTGCGCGGTGCTGTGGGGCGTCATGTTCCCCAAGCCGGGCGATCACGACGATCTCGACGCCGAGATCGCGGCCTTCCAGCCGATCGTGCTCGCCGCGCTCGACCGCCTCGGGCTCGGCGAGGTCCGCTTCGAGGGCTCGGCCGACCTGCGCTGGCAGGGCCGCAAGCTCGGCGGTCTGTCCGCGGGCGACTTCGGGCGGGTGATCAGCGTGGGCGGCTTCTTGAACATCAAGCCTCCGGACCTCGACCTCTACCTGCGGGTCGTCCGGGTGCCCGACGACAAGTTCAAGGACAAGCTCGTCACGGACATGCGTGAGTACGTCTGCACCGCCGCCCAGGTCGCCGGCCGTCCCGTCAGCTACGACCAGTTCCGTGACGCCCTGGTCGCAGCGGTAGGACACGCGGGGATCGGGCTCGACGCCCGTTCGCTCACTGACGTCGAGCAGGCGGCGCTGAAGAAGATCAGCAACCGCATCGCGACCGACGACTCCGTCCGGCGCGTGTCCTCCGAGGGCTTCCGGTCCGAGCACGAGCCCGCCTTGCACCGCACCGGGTTCGGGAACCACAAGGGACGCAAGCTGTGCCGCGCCGGCGTCGCGCTCGCCGCCGACGGGACGGTGGCGGCAGCGATGATGGCCGGTGACATGCACGTGGCGCCGCCCGACACGCTCGACCGCGTCGCCGCCGCTCTCGTGGGGGCGGACGCGTCGGACGACACCGAGCTGCGGCGGCGGATCGCGTCCGTGCTCGAAGCCCCAGACGTGCACCAGGCCGACGCCACGACGGGCATCACGACGGACGATCTGCTCGCCGCGTTCCACAAGGCCATCGAGAACGCCAAGGAGGCTCACGCGTGAAGATCGAAGGCTCGACGATCCTGGTGACGGGCGCGTCATCCGGCATCGGCGCCGCGCTGGCGCCGCAACTGGCCGAGCGGGGCGCGACGGTCGGCGTCGTCGCCCGCCGGGCAGATCGCCTCGAGGAGGTCCTCGAGCAGTGTCGGCCGCACGCGCCCGAGTCGCGGATGTGGGCCGCCGATCTGGGCGACATCGATCGGGCCGAAGCGGTGGCGCGCGAGGCGTGGGACGCGTTCGGCCACCTCGACTGCCTCGTGAACAACGCCGCCATCGCCAAGCGCAAACACACACTCGACCTCACCGTCGAGGACGTGAACCACACGATGGACGTCAACTTCTTCTCGCCCATCCGGATGGCAATGGCGCTCTTCCCCCGGATGCAGGCCTGGGGGTCCGGTCTCGTCGTCAACGTGTCGAGCATGGGCGGCCGGCTCGGCATCGTGCACGAAGCCGCCTACTGCGCGGCAAAGTTCGCGATGTGCGGGTGGAGCGAGACGGCGCGCATCGATCTGGCCGGATCGGGCATCGACGTCAAGCTCGTGCTCCCGGGCCCGATCGACACCGAGATCTGGGAGCCGGTGCCGGGCGAGCTGCCCGGCCTCTACGACGGGCCGTTCGTCTCGGCGGCCGACTGCGCGGCCGACATCGTCACCGCGATCGAGAGCGACGGCTTCGAGTTCTACGTGCCCGAGGCGGTCGAGGGCGGGTTCGGCGCCCAGAAGGATCTCGTCGTCGGTAAGACTCAGGACGTCGACGCGTTCATGGACCTGATGACCACGATGAAGGAGGCATCGGCGGTCCAGCGGCCGTAGGCGTCGGCTCCTTGCGCCTCGTGTCGCGCTCCCCGTCCGCCGACGCGCCCGCTTCCTCTTCTTCCCTCTTCTCGGTCTGCTCGGCTTCACTCCGTCCCGGTACGACCTCGGTGGGCTCGGGTTCCCGCTCCGCCCGCGCCGGCACCGGCCTGGTCGTGGGCGCCGCGGCCTCCTCGGTGATGGGTACCACGCCCGCCTTGCGTGCACGCTCCAGCGCCTTCGCTGCCGCGATCCTCTGACGTTCTGCCTCCGCGCGCAGGTCCGCTTCGGGGCCGATGTCGGGGTCCAGCGCCCGGGCGACGAGCCGCTGGTGCCACCGCTCGCCGCGTATGCCGCCGAGCACCGCGCCGAGGAGCATCCCGCCGAGCGCGGCTGCGCCCGTCACGACGGCGACGCCGAACCACGTCGAGGCGCCGGTCGGCGCGCCGAAGCTCTCGAGCCGGTCGCGGATCGCCGCCGCTGCGCCCTCGACCCCGGCGATGCCGGCCGCCCAAGCAAGCACGCCCACTCCGACGGCGAAGACGAGCACACCATGGCGCAGACCCGCCCGTCGCGCCATCCGGCCCGCCGCGTACCCGCCGAACGAGAAGGCGCCAAGCAGCGCCGCCGCCGACACCAGGCCGGTAACGAGCCCGAGACGCTGCCAGTCGTTGTCGGTCAGCCGATCGAGGCTGACGTCGAGCGGATGCAGTACCGCCGCCGCGATTCCGACGCACAGCGCAAGGCCGCCGAATGCCGTAAGGACCCCCGCCGCGACGCTGAACCACGAAACCCCGCCCCAGCCCGCTTCCCGGGCCAGCTCGAGTCGGTCACGCCTCCCCTCGATCCACTGCTGCCGCTCGTCCGGGTCGTCGATGTGGACGCGACTGCTCATGGTCCCCCTTGTCGCCATCGCAAGTTCCGGCTCGTGCGATGACGGTCGGCGAAGCCGCCGTCATCGCGGTCCCCCTCCGTCGTCGAGGCCAGGATGCCCCCGACCGGACGGTGGAAAACCCTCGTCAGGCGGGTGCGGACGCGGGCGCGAGCGCCTCCACGCCGACGGGGATGCCGTTGAGCACGGCGTTGCCCGATAGCGGGTCGAAGAGCTCACCGTCTGCGAGCAGGTTGCTGTTGACACCCGGTCGCCTCGCCGCCACCGAGAGGCCGGCGCCATCCCGGTCGTGACCCCAGCCGTGGGGGATGCTCACGACGCCGGGCATGATCGCGTCGGTGACCTCGACGGTGACGGCGACCTCGCCGCGACTTGACCGCACCCACGCGGAGGCGCCGTCCTCGAGGCCGAGGCGCGTGGCGTCCTCAGGGTGGAGGTGCAGGGTGCACCGATCCTTGCCCCGGACGAGCACGTCGACGTTGTGCATCCACGAGTTGTTCGAGCGCAGGTCGCGCCGCCCGACGAGCACCATCTCGCCGTTGCGGCCGCGTGCGAGCGATTCGCGAAGGCGGGCGACGTCGTCAACGATCGGCTCCGGGGCCAGCTCGATCTTCCCGCTCGGCGTCCGCAGCACCTCCGGGATACGCGGCTCGAGCGGGCCGAGGTCGACGCCGTGCGGATTCGCCTCGAGCACGGCGAGCGACAAGCCGGACGGGTCAGTTCCGAAGCCGTCGCCGTACGGACCGGTGCGGAGCATCAGGTCGATGATGCGCTCGGGACCGCGCCGCGGCGAGAGCGCCGCGATGAGCTCGTCGGGATCCCGGCCCTCCACGTTCGACCCAGTCTGTTGGACGGCCCGCTGCACCAGGCCGGCGACGACGAAGTCGTCGAGCGCGGCCGGGTCCGCGGCGGCACCGTCACCCGCGGCGATGCCGGCGAGGCGCAACAGGATCTCGGACTCGGCCATCTCGCCCGGCTCGAGGTCGACGACCGGTGGCGAATAGTTCGCGATGTTGCGGATCGACAGCTGGTAGAACGCGAGGTCGTAGTGGCTGCGTGCCAGGGCGCCCTCCGGCGGCAGGATCACGTTCGCGTGTCGCGTCGTCTCGTTGCGGTAGATGTCGACGCTCACCATGAAGTCGAGCGACGCCATCGCGCGGTCGAGACGGCCGGCGTCCGGCGTCGAGAGCACGGGATTCCCGGCGACCGTGATCATCCCCCGCACCTGCCCCTCGCCCGGCGTGTCGATCTCCTCGGCGAGACACACGACGGGCAGCTCGCCGAACACCTCGGGGAGGCCGCGCACGCGGCTGTGACGGCGCCCGAACCGCACGCCGCGCCCGACGCCCGGCGTGCCACTGGTGTTCGCGCTCCCGGCGGCGGGCTTCGTGAACAGCGCGCCGCCTTCGCGGTCGAGGTTGCCCGTCAGCGTGTTCACGACGTCGACCAGCCAGCTCGCCAGCGTCCCGAACTCCTGCGTGCATGTGCCGATTCGCCCGTAGACGGCAGCGTGCGGCGCGGATGCCAGCTCGCGTGCGCTGCGCCGAATGGTCTCGGCGTCGATGCCGCACATGGGCGCAACGACATCTGGCGCGAAGTCGCGTGCGAGGCGCTCGACCGTTTCGATCCCGTTCACGTGGTCGGTGACGTTCCCCAGCGAGGTGAGTCGCTCGGCGAACAGCGTGTGGACGATCGCGGACAGGAAATGCGCGTCCGTGCCGGGTCGGATGAACAGGTGTTCGTCCGCCTCCTCGGCCGTCTTCGAGCGGCGGGGATCGACGACGACGAGCTTGCCGCCCCGAGCGCGGAGTGCGCGGAGCCGACCCGGGAAGTCGGGCGCCGTCATGAGGCTGCCGTTCGACGCGAACGGGTTGGCGCCCAGCACCATGAGGTGATCGGTGCGGTCGACGTCCGGAATCGGGATGCTGAGCCCGGCACCGAACATGAGCCCCGCCGACACCTGCTTCGGCATCTGGTCGACGGTGCTCGCCGAGTACACGTTGCCGGTGCCGAGCGCCTGGAGGAGCACCCGGTTGTAGAGCGTGCCGGCGAGGTTGTGGACGTTGGGGTTGCCGAGATACACGGCCACCGCGTCGCGGCCGTGCTCCTCGAGCATCGGCGTCAAGCCCCGCTCGACTTCGCCGAAGGCGTCGTCCCACGACACGTCGAGCCACTCGTCACCCCGGCGCACCTGCGGGCGGCGCAGCCGATCGGGATCAGACTCCAGTTGCTTGAGCGCGGTGCCCTTCGGGCAGAGGAAGCCGTGGCTGAAGACGTCGTCGCGGTCGCCCCGCACGAGCGCGATGTCGCGCCCGTCGAGGCGCAGCTCGAGTCCGCACGTCGCTTCGCACAAGGGGCAGGTCCGGAAGACGGTTCGGGTATCACCGTTCGCCGTCGCCACAGTCCCTCCTGGTCGCCGTCGCAAGCTCCGGCTCCTGCGGTGGCGGTCGGCAAAGCCCCCGCCTCCCGCGCGGAGGTTAGTCACCTAGTCTGCGGACGGTGGCCGATCGCTTGTACTTCCGTCAGCTGCTCGCCGGGCGCGACTTCGCGCGCGACGACCCCGTCGCCCGTCAGATGGTCAACTTCGTGTACCTGATCGGCGACCGGGAGACCGGGGACGCGATGGCCGTCGATCCCGCGTACGGAGTGCGAGAGCTCGTCGAGACCGCCGGCGCCGACGGCCTCCGCATCACGGGCGCGCTCGTCACCCACTACCACCCGGACCACGTCGGCGGAGATCTGATGGGCTACCCGATCGAGGGCGCCCGCGAACTTCTCGCGATGGACGGCGTCGACGCGTCACTGCACGTGCAGCGAGCGGAGGCACCGTGGGTGAAGCGCGTGACCGGGGCATCGGACTCCGACCTCGTGCTGCACGACAGCGGCGACGAGGTGCGCATTGGCAATATCCCGGTGCGCCTCGTCCACACGCCCGGGCACACGCCGGGCAGTCAGTGCTTCCTCGTCGACGGCCGCCTCGTTGCCGGCGACACGCTGTTCCTCGAGGGATGCGGGCGCACCGATCTTCCCGGCGGCGACCCCGAGGCCATGTACGAGAGCATCACGCAGCGCCTCGCCACGATCCCCGACGAGACCGTCCTCTTCCCCGGTCATCTCTATTCGCCCGAGTCGTCGGCCACGCTCGGCGACACGCGCCGGCAGAACTACGTGTTCCGGTTCCGTACCCGCGAGTCGTGGCTCACGATGTTCGGGAGCTGAGACGACCCGGACCTTGCAGGCGCGTGTGGAAGAATGAAGCGATGGCGAGATCGCTGAGGGGGTGGCTCGGCACCGCCTGCGCCGTCACCGCGTGCTTTGCGGTGATCGCTGCGATGGGTGGGTGCGGTGGCTCGAGCTCCAAATCCGGATCAACGAAGAAGTCCCCGTCCGTCAAATCGGCGCAGAAATTCGCCAACGAGTACGACGCTGCGTCCCGCAGCGGCAACGTCGACTTTCTAATCGCGCACCTCCACCCGGTCGTGCTCGCGCGATACGGCGAGGACCAGTGCCGTGCGTTCCTGGCCACGCAGCAGGACGCGACACGCAAGACCAAGGTGAAGAGCGTCGGCAAGCCAGAGCCGTTCGAGTTCGCCACCGACAACCTGTCGGTCACGGTCCCCGACACGCTGCCCGTCCTGGTGAAGCAGACCATTCAGGGGAAGCCGGGTGATCGCAACATTCACGTGGCGGTCATCGACGGCCAGTACAAGTACTTCATCGATTGCGGCAACGCGATCGGGCCGTAGCCGCGCCGCGCGGCTCCCGTCAGCTCGGGTCGAACAGCACCGGCAGCGCGTCCGGGCCCCGGAACGCGAAACCCTGGATCACGGGTGGCTGCGCGTCGGGATCGAGGCGCAGGTTCGGCAGACGGGTGAGGATCTCGTCCAGTCCCACCCGCAGCTCCAGTCGCGCGAGGTGCATCCCGAGGCACTGGTGTTGCCCCGTGCCGAACGCCAGGTGGTTCTGCGGCGGACGGTCGATGTCCCATACCTCCGGGTGCTCGTAGCGGTCCTCGTCGTGGTTGGCGGACCCCGTGATCACGCTGACCGGCGCGCCGGCTTCGACCGGGCAGCCGGCGATCTCCGTGTCGGCCGCCGCCACCCGGCTCACCTGCGTGACCGACGTCTCCCAGCGAAGCGTCTCCTCGATCACCGCCGGGATGAGGCTGCGGTCGGCGACCACCCGCGCCATCACATCCGGGTGTGTGAGCAGCGCCGTGAGCGCATTGCCCATCACCCGGTACGTCGTCTCCGCGCCCGCCGGGAGCAGCAGGCGGAGGAAGCCGTAGATCTTCTCGTCGCTCAGCTGCTCCCCGTCGATCCGGGCGTGCACGAGGTCGCTGATGAGATCGTCACTCGGGTTGTGACGGCGGTCCTCGACGATCGGCTCGAGGTACTCGCGCATCGCCTGCGACGCGGCCAGACCCCGGGGCGGGTCGAGCGGACCGGTGTTGATGAGCTCGGCCCAGCGGTGGAACTGGGCGCTGTCCTCCAGCGGCACGCCGACGATCCCGCAGATCACCTGGACCGGGTACTTCGACGTGATGGCGTCCACGAGGTCGGCGCGCCCGGCCGGCGCGATGGCATCGAGGAGGCTCGTGATCGTGGGTCGAATCAGCTGCGTGTCCCACCGTTCGAGCGCGGACGCGCGAAAGGCGTGGGAGACGAGATTGCGGTAGGCGCGGTGCTCGGCCCCGCCCATGGCGAGGATGAGCTCGCCCATGAACTGCCCGATGTGCTCGGCGTTGATCGACGACGAGAACGTCTCACCGTCGCGCAGCACGCGCTCCACGTCGGCGTACCGGGTGACGTGGTACGTCGGCCGGTCGGCCATCCCGCTGGTCTCGGTGTAGATGACGGGACACTCCTGCCGTGCCCGCTCCCAGATCGCGTACGGCTGCCCCGTCGAGAAGTCGACGTCGTACTCGAAGGTGGGCTGGGTGCCCGTCACATCTGCAGCGACTTCGTCTCGAGGTACTCCTCGAGACCGTACCGGCCGAGCTCCCGGCCGTGGCCCGACTGCTTGTAGCCACCGAACGGCGCCAGCGGGTTGAAGTTCTGGCCGTTGATGTCGACCTGGCCCGCCTGGATCCGGCGGGCGACCTTCGCCCCGTGGTCCTTGTCGCCTGCGTAGACACCCGCGTGCAGCCCGTAGACGGTGTCGTTGGCAATGCGGACGGCATCGTCCTCGTCGTCGTACGGAATGATCGACAAGACGGGCCCGAAGATCTCCTCCCGGGCGATCGTCATGTCGTTGGTGACGTTCTTGAACACCGTCGGCTTGACGAAGTAGCCCTTGTCGTGACCCTCCGGAGCTTCGGGGCCACCGGTGACGAGCTCGGCGCCCTCCTCGATGCCCTTGTTGATGTAGTTGCGCACGCGCTCGCGCTGCGTGTCGGAGATCAGCGGCCCGAGGCGCGTCGTCGGGTCGGTGGGATCACCAACGGTGTAGCCCTCGGCGACCTCCTTCACGACGGCCGCGATCTCGTCCTGCTTGTCGCGCGGCACGAGCATCCGCGTCCACGCGATGCACGTCTGGCCCGAGTTCATGTAGCAGCTGCCGATCCCGGCGTTCACGGCGTCCTCCACCGGAGCGTCGGACAGGATGATGAACGGCGACTTCCCGCCCAGCTCGAGCGTCACCTTCTTCACCGACGGCGCCGCCAGCTCGGCAACCCGCTTGCCGGCGCGCGTCGAACCGGTGAACGACACCATGTCGACGTCCGGGTGCTTCGCGATCGCCTCCCCCACGACCGGCCCGAAGCCGGTGACGAGGTTGAAAACGCCCGCCGGGAGCCCGACGTCGTCGACGATCTCGGCGAGGATGAACGCGTTCAGCGGTGCGACCTCGCTCGGCTTCAGGACGACCGTGCAGCCGGCGGCGATCGCCGGCGCGACCTTGGCCACCGTCTGGTGCAGCGGGTAGTTCCACGGCGTGATGCACCCGACGACCCCGAGCGGCTCGCGCACGACCAGGGAGTTGCCGATCTGCTCCTCGAACGGGAACTGGTTCGCGATGTCGACGTAGGAGCCCATGACCATCGCCGGCAGCCCGGCCTGGATCATCTGTGAGAACACCAGCGGCATGCCGACCTCGCCGGTGATCGTGTCCGCGATCTCCTGCATGCGCGCGTTCAGGCCCTCTTGGAGGCGCTGGAGGTACTTCGCCCGCTCCTCGACCGGCGTCGTGCTCCACGTCGCGAAGGCCCGGCGGGCCGCCGCCACCGCGGCGTCGATGTCCTCGGGCGTCCCCTCCGGGACCCGGCCCATCGTCTCCTCGGTCGTGGCGTTCGTGACGTCGATGGTCCCGGACCCCGTGGACGGGACCCAGGCGCCGTCGATGTAGAGCCGGTCGCGGTCCTGCATGGCGCGCCCCCCTCGAGACAACTTGACTGTGTGGTCAATCTATCGCCGGCGGGACGAACCGGCGACCGCGAGCTGCTGCCGGGGGGCGCAGCAACGGCGTCACTACGATCGGCGCGCTCCATGCCGCCCACAACACCGACAGCCCCCGTCGCGCCTGCCGACGCGCAGTCCAAGGCCCCCGCCGAGCCCGACGCGCCCGACGACGACCGTCGCTCGCTCCGTCACGCGATCGCCGACGCCGCCGGGCTGACTGCCGCCACCGCCGGCCTGCTCGTGATCGTGCTGCGGCTGTGGGACGCGAGCATGCGCGTCCCGTTCGTCTACAACGCGACCGACAAGCCGCCCCTCGCCTACGGGCCCGACGCGCCCTACTACCTGATGCTCGCCAAGGGCCTGATCGACCACGGGTCGTATCTCCGGATCACGAACCTGGGCTGGCCCTTCAGCCTCCAGATCTACGACAACCCCGAGAGCGGCGACAACCTCCAGTTCGCCCTGTTGCGCGGCCTCGGCTTCGTATTGCGCGACGCGGTACTCACCGTGAACGTCTATTACCTCTTCACCTACGTGGCGGTCGCGCTCGCCGCATGGTTCGTGCTCCGGCGCCTGGGTGTCTCGCGTCTCGTCGCCATCGTGGTCGCGATCCTGTACACGTTCCTCCCGTACCACTTCGCGCGCGGGGAGGCGCACCTGCTCCTGTCGGGCTACTTCATGGTCCCGATCGCGACGCTGCTCATGCTGCGCGTCCTGTCCGACACACCCCCGTTCACGACCACACGCGACTCGCGATGGCGCGTCGACCTGTGGAACCG
>JBKOZX010000174.1:0-1586 GCA_046726115.1 Actinomycetota bacterium
CGCTGGCTCCGCGTCGTCGCCCGCCGCCAGGACGCGCGCCAGGTCGTCGGGCGCGCCGGCCCGGTGCGTCCCGAGCTCGGCCCATGCACGTTCGAGCCGGCGCGGCGCGCGCGGTTCCCGATCTGCGGGTCCGGTTCGCGCCCCCCGAGCTGGCGGAGCCGCCGGCTCGGCGTCGGCACGCGCGTCGCCGGTCAACTCGTCGGCGATGGCGAGCAGGATCGGCTCGAGCAGCTGCTCCCAGCGGTCGGGACGCGCGATCGTGACCGCGACGAAGTCCGGCCCGACGAGCACGTTGGTCACCTCGTCGAAGTCGCCGAACAGGCGAGCTGCCCGTGCGTCACCCGCGGCAGCCGCGGCCGAGTCGTAGTTGCGGGCGATGCCTTCGTGCAGCGGCGGGGTCGCGAAGCGAATCGTGCGCGGGCTCGGGGTCGCCTCGGGCACTACGACCCCGTCGAACGTCTCGCCCAGGTCGGTCGTGGGGCTCGTGTCGCCGGTGTCCGTGGGATCCGGCGGCGTCGCGGCCTCGCTGTGTACCCGTAACCGGAACCGGTCGTGTTCCCACGCCCACGTCAGCGTCAGCCCCGGCTCGAGCTCGAAGCGTCCGCCGCCGCCGCTGCCGGCGCCGACCACGTCGGCGAGCGCCTCGTCGTCCTCCGCGGTCCACGGCGCGTCGGAGAAGAACCGCTTCAGCAATTGCTTCACCGGCCCGAGCGCTTCGAGCGGCAGCGCGCTCACCACCGGTGTCAGCTCCCGGATCGCGTCGCCGGTGAGGTCGCGTTGCACGACGCGCGCCCGGGCTGCGTCGAGCTCGGGATCGGCGGGTGTCACACGGACGACGGTAGATCTCGCCGAGCCGGTGTCACCACAGGGTTGGGAGCACGATGAGCTGGACGGCTCCGTACACGAGGAACGCGATCCCGAGTCCGACGACGACCATCCGCAGACCCTCCCGCGAGATCCGGAGCGAGATCCCGGCGAAGAACAGCACCGACGCATAGAAGACCGTCGTGAGCACGTACTCGTCGGCGCGGTCACGGGCGGTCGTGCCCACCTCGATGGTGTGGTCGGCTTCGGCCTCGAGGTGGTCGGCGCGTGCCGCTTCGGCCGGCCGGTACTGCGGCATCTTCAGCGGCGTGGGGATCGCGTTCGGGTCGTTGAGCGGATCCTGCGCCAGCCACGCGTTGAACGCGGGGCGGAACTCGTCGCGAAAGTGCTGCGCGTGGAGGTCGGCGAGGGGCAGGTTGCCGGTGGTCTGGAGGTCCAACCACCGCTCGAAGTCCGAGAGGTCCTGCAGCCGGTCCTCGCCGGCGCGGGTCACCGCCCGCGTCGACTTGGCGTGCAGCGCGTCCGCCTCCGCGAACCGGTGGGCTTCTCTTCCCGCCCAGCGCGCTGCCTGGTAGCCGCTCCACGCCGTGCCGATCGCAGCCGTCGACAGCATGACGACCGCGAGGATCTCGAGAATTCGAGCCCGCGCGCCGGACGCGTCGCCGGCCTCGGCGAGCTCCTCGGGCACGTGTTGGTGCACATGCTCGGACACGGCGTCGGCTGCTAGGTCGACTCCCGACAGCTCGTGGCGCGCACGTGTC
>JBKOZX010000175.1:0-3610 GCA_046726115.1 Actinomycetota bacterium
GTGAAAGAGGTGCGGGTCGCCGCCGGCGACACCGTCGGCACCGGCGACGTGCTGATCGTCATCGAGTAACGCTCGATCGAGTGACCGTGCGCGCGCCGCTCTTCCATGTGGACGCCTTCGCGTCCGGCCCCTTCACGGGCAACCCGGCAGCGGTGTGCCTGCTCGACGAGCCCGTCGATCCCGGCTGGATGCAGGCGGTGGCGGCCGAGATGAACCTGTCCGAGACCGCGTTCGTGCGGCCGGTGCCGGCCGACGACCCGGGACACTTCGAGCTGCGCTGGTTCACGCCCACCGTCGAGGTCGACCTGTGCGGGCACGCGACCTTGGCCAGCGCGCACATCCTCTGGGAGACGCAACGGCTCGCGTCCGGCACCGCGGCGCGGTTCGAGACGCGCAGCGGCACGCTGACCGCGACACGACGGGGTGACGGCGTGGAGCTCGACTTCCCCAGCGATCCCGTCACGACCGCTGACCCTGATCCCGGTCTGCTCGACGCGCTCGGCGTCGCGACCGGGGAGGTGTCGAGCGGCCGCATCGGGTGGGTCCTGGAACTGGCGGACGCGAGCGCGGTGCGCGCCGTCAACCCCGACTTCATGCGACTCGCCGCCTTCGAGATCGCCGTCGTCACCGCGCGGTCGGACGATCGCGCGCACGACTTCGTCTCGCGCTGCTTCGGCCCGAAGTTCGGCATCGACGAGGACCCGGTGACCGGCTCCGCGCACTGCGCGCTCGGCCCCTACTGGGCGGAACGGCTCGGCAAGATGGAGCTGACCGGTTACCAGGCGTCTGCCCGCGGCGGCGTCGTGCGGGTACGCGTTGACGGTGATCGCACGGCCCTCGGCGGCCGCGCGGTCACCGTCACCCGCGGCGAGCTCGTGGCGTAACAACCGGGACGCTATGAAGCCGCTTCGGCGAGCGATTCCGCCAGGGTCGGGTGCACGAGCAGCGAGTCGACGATGTCGACGACGCGCAGCCCGTTGGTCACCGCCACCGCCACCACGCTGATCAGCTCGGCAGCGTTGCGCCCGACGATCGACCCGCCGAGCACCACACCTGTCGCGGGGTCGGACAGGATCTTCACGAAGCCGCGCGGGTCGCCCTTGATGTGCGCCTTTGCGTTGGACGAGAACGGCACCTTGGTGACGCGGATCTTCCTGCCCACCGCGAACGCCTCCGCCTCGACCAGGCCGACGTCGGCGATCTCGGGATCGGTGAAGATCGCCTGGGCCGCCTTGTCGTAATCGAGATGACGGTGCGGGCGGTTCTGCAAGCCCATGACGTGCTCGGCGATCTTGCGGCCCTGCATCGCTCCGACCGACGACAGCGGCAGCTTGCCGGAGACATCCCCGGCCGCGTAGATGTGCTCCACCGTCGATCGGCAGTGGTGGTCGATGGGGATGTAACCGGCGCGGTCGATCTCGACGCCGGCCTCCTCGAGTCCGAGGTCCTCGCTGTTGGGGATCGACCCGACCGCCAGCACCGCGTGCGAGCCGTGCACGATCCGGCCGTCCTCGCACGCCACGTGCACCGTGTCACCGGTCCGCTCGATGCCGGTCGCGCGGGCTCCCTTGAGCAGGTTGACGCCCCGGCGGAGGAACTCCTCCTCCAGCGCGGCAGCTACTTCCGGGTCCTTCAACGGCAGCACCTGCTGGCGCGACACCAGCAGCGTCACCGTGGAGCCCAACGCGTCGAACATGTGCGTGAACTCGACGCCCGTGACACCCGAGCCGATGATCACCGCGTGCTCGGGGAGCTCGGGAGGCGGGTACGACTGCCGCGTCGTCAGCACCCGCTCGCCGTCTACCGGGGCGAACTCGGGGACGCGCGGGCGTGACCCGGTGGCGACCACGATGAAGTCGGCCTCGAGCTC
This sequence comes from Actinomycetota bacterium, assembly GCA_046726115.1. GTDB lineage: Bacteria > Actinomycetota > Acidimicrobiia > IMCC26256 > JACDBD01 > JALZAA01. The sequence continues at coordinate 1,871 of JBKOZX010000175.1, forward strand.
CTCGAGCCCGCGGGCCGTCTCGACCACCAGCTCGTGCGGTCCCTTGAGGCGGCCGGTGCCGCGCAGCAGCTGGACGCCCTGCGACTCGAGCAGGTCGACGATCGACTCGTGCAGACGCTGCTCGATCGACGCCACCCGCTCGCGCAGCGCGTCGAGATCGACGGCCCCCTCGGCGCGGAGGCCCATCACGTGGCTGCGGGACAGCTCGGTGAGCTCACCGCCGGTGGCGATCATCGCCTTCGAGGGGATGCAGTCCCACAGGTGGGCGGCGCCGGCCAGCACGTCGCGCTCGACGAGCGTCACCTCCGCCCCGAGCGTGGCGGCGACGGAGGCGCACGTGTTGCCGGCGGGCCCGCCGCCGAGAATCGCCACGCGCACGTGCGAGATCCGAGTCACGTCACCAGGCTACCGACCCCTTCTAGCCTCACCCGCGGCGACGGCGGCTTTGCCGACCGTCGTCGCAAAGCAGGAGCCTGCGACTGCGACAGGAGGAATAGATGCCCGAGCTCCGGCGCGACGACCTGACCGGTCGCTGGGTGCTGCTCGCGCCGGGGCGAGCGGCACGCCCGCGGACATTCCCGCCGGCCGCGCCGGACGCGCCCGCGACGGTGGCGGACTGTCCGTTCTGTCCCGGCCACGAGGCGCTGACGCCGCCCGAGGTGTACCGGACAGGTGACGGAGCGCCCGACACGCCCGGCTGGCGCGTGCGCGTCGTCCCGAACCTCTACCCCATCGTCGGAGGCGCCGACGCCGGCCCGGGAGCGACGGGCGCGCACGAGGTCGTCGTGCTCTCGCCTGCGCACGGCACGTCGTTCGCGCAGCTCACCGAGCAGCAGGCGGTCGAGGTGTTCACGGTCCTGCGGGACCGGGTCCGGTACCACCTCGCCGCCGGCCATGCATTCGTGCAGGTCTCGATCAACCACGGCCGAGCAGCAGGCGCGTCGATCGAGCATCCGCACGCGCAGGTCGTTGCGATCGACCTCGTGCCGCCGGCGGTGGCGCGGGCGGTCGAGCGCTTCACTGCCGCCGGCCACGATCTCGTCGTCGCGGACCTCGACGCGGCCGGGGAAGACTTGCTCGTCGCCGACGGGCCGGCTCCCGTCTGGTGCCCGTCCGCGCCGGGCACGCCGTACGAGCTCCGCGTCGCGTTGCGCGCCCCGGGCGCCCGCTTCGAAGCGGTGGATACACAGATCGACCCGGTCGCGCACGGGGCGCGTGGCGCGCTCGCCCGGCTCGCGGCTGCGATCGGCGACGTGCCCTACAACCTCGTGGTGATGAATGCGCCGCCCGGCGCAGGGCCCGACTCGTTCCACTGGTACATCGAGATTGAGACCCGGGTCGCGGTACCGGCGGGGTTCGAGCAGGGCACCGGCATCCTCGTGAACACGGTGCCACCCGAGCTGTCGGCGCGACAGCTGCGCGAGGCCGACGGCTAGCACGCGCGGCGACGGCGGCTTCGCCGACCGGCGCCGCAGGAACCGGAGCTTGCGACGGCGACCGGCTAACGACCGACGAACTTCGCCCGGCCCGGGCCATGCTCGAGGAAGCTGCTGACGCCGGTGGCGGCGTCCTCCGTATCGAAGATCTCGGCGAACGCCTCGGCTTCGAGGTCGAGTCCGGTCGCGAGCGTGCCGTCGAGGCCGCCGTCGATCACGATCTTCGCGACACCCATGGCGACGACCGGGCCCATGGCGAACGACGACGCCCAATCGAGCGCTGCGTCCTGGAGCTCCCCCGCCG
>JBKOZX010000176.1:0-4421 GCA_046726115.1 Actinomycetota bacterium
GGGTACGGGTCATCCAGCAAACCGAGGGACGATAGCGATGGCCGTCATCGACATCGCCGGGTTCGTGGCCGATCTCAAGGACCATGCCGTCGAGCACGGCTTCCACGTGCACGACGAGCGGCACTTCGTCGAGAGCTACTCATTGCGCCAGACCTGGGAAGTCGACATGCACCCGGAGGAGGGCTGCGAGGGCCCCGTCGACCTCTACCTGTCGCTCGAGGTCGACCCCCGCGTGCTGCTCGGGTTCGAGGACGCCGTGATGGGACGCCCCGAGAGCGACGACCCGCCCGACGACTTTCATTTCCCGGTGAACTTCACGTGGGCGCTGCCGCCCCTGCCGCACGGGCCCGACCTGCTCCTGCTCGCGACCGAGCTCGCCGGGCTGGGTGGCCCGGACCTGCCGCTCGAGGTCTCGGCCATCGACTCGATCCCCGCCGCCACCGACGCGCCCGAGCGATCGCTGCGCATCGTTGCGCACCAGCGCGTGTCGCTCCTGCACATCCGCGATGGCGACGCCGTGTCCTGCGACATGCTCGAGCGCTGCCTCGCGGTGAGCCGCTACCTGCTCGCGGGCGCGCCCGACTGGCTGTCCTGAGAGCGCGCTGGGAGTCGCGCCGGACCCCGTCGAATCCGGAGGACGCTCCAGTACATTGAAGTCATGCCCATGCGCGTCGACTGCCGTCACTACGAGAGCCGGACGTACCCGGGCGGCGAGACTGTCCGGAAGTGCCGCCTCGACCTGGCGCCCGAGGCGCCGTGGCGCTGCCCCGACGACTGCCCCGCGTTCGAGAAGCGCCGCATGGACGCCGGCTGGCAGTACGGCAGCCTGAGCGACGCGGCGAGGGCGCCCGAGCCCGAGCCCGAGGGCAGGGACGTGGCCGCGCTACTCGATGAGGCCGAGGACATCGTGAACACGGCCGCGCCGGACGTGCTCTCCGAGTTCGAGAAGAAGGGCCGCAAGAAGCGCCGCTTCCGCCGTCGTAAGAAGAAGTAGTGCGAGCGGAGGGACTCGAACCCCCAAGCCCCGAAGGGCACCGGCTCCTAAGGCCGGCGCGTATGCCAGTTCCGCCACGCTCGCTCGCCCCGATTCTCCCATTCTCGCAGCGCGATAGCGTGCGAAAAGGCAACAAGGAGGGGGCATGGGCAAGCAGGTCCCGATTGTCGACTACCTCGTGCTCGACGACGGCGCGCCTTACCTGGTCGCCAACAAGTGCGACGCGTGCGGCGCGCTCTACTTCGACCGCCGCAACGCCTGCGCCAAGTGCAGCGGCAGGGCGTTCTCGAAGGAGCGGCTCTCCGACGACGGGAAGGTGCGCAGCTTCACGGTCGTGCACCGCGCCGCGCCGGGCGTCCCGACGCCGTACGTGTCGGCGATCGTCGACCTCACCGGTGGCGGGGTCGTGAAGGCCAACCTGCTGAACGTCGAGCCGAACCCCGACCAGCTGCGCTTCGGGATGGACGTCCGCCTGACGACCACGGTCGCCGGGGTCGATGACGAGGGAACCGAAGCGGTGCGGTTCGGCTACGAGCCGGTCTGAGGAACGAAGGAGAACGCGATGGCTGAGCGCGACGTCTGGATCCTGGGCGCGTCGATGACGAAGTTCGGGCGGTATCCCGACAAGGACCTCATCGATCTGGGCGCGGAGTCGGCGCTCGCCGCCCTCGACGACGCCGGCGTCACGATGGCCGACATGGACGTCATGGGCGCAGGCAACCTCATGGAGGCGGCCAGCGGCGTCGGCCAGCGCATCCAGAAGCAGGTCGGCCAGAACGGCGTCCCCGTCTACAACGTCGCAAACGCGTGCGCGACGGGCGCTACCGCCATCCGCTGCGTGTACATGGCGATCAAGTCGGGCGAGGCCGACATGGGCATCGCCGTAGGTCTGGAGAAGATGGGCAAGGCCGGGCTGCTCGGCAGCGCCCCCCGCTCCGACAAGAACGTCTTCGAGCCGTCGGGCCGGTACGGCTCGGTCATGAGCGTCGAGGGCCGCGTCGGCACCACGCTCATGCCAGGTGTGTTCGCGCAGGCGGGAATGGAGTACGCGAGCGAGCACGGCGGCGTCGGCTTCGAGCAGTTCGCCAAGGTCGCCGAGAAGAACCACGCCCACTCCACCCTCAACCCGCTCGCGCAGTACCAGAAGCAGTTCTCGCTCGACGAGGTCATGAACGCCGAGATGATGGCGTATCCGAACACGCTGCTGATGTGCTGCCCGACCGGCGACGGCAGCGCCTCGCTCGTGCTCGTCTCCGAGGAGAAGCTGCAGAGCCTCTCCGACGATCAGCGCAAGCGGGCGGTGAAGATCTCGGCGTCGGTGATGACCTCCGACCCGTGGACAGAGACCGACCAGGTCCAGCCGGACGTCAACACGCTCACACGAGACGCCGCCAACCAGGCGTACGAGACGGCCGGCGTCGACCCGTCCGACCTCGACCTCGTCGAGCTCCACGACTGCTTCGCCACCGCCGAGCTCATCCACTACGACAACCTCGGGCTCTGCAAGCCGGGCGAGGCGGGCAAGTTCATCGACGAGCGGGGCCCGTGGCGCGACGGCGAGACGCCCGTCAACGCGTCGGGCGGGCTCATCTCGAAGGGCCACCCGCTGGGTGCGACCGGCGTCGCCAATCTGTACGAGGTCGCGACGCACCTACGGGGCGAGGCCGGTGACCGCCAGATCGAAGGCGCCAAGGTCGGCCTGACGCACGTGATCGGGCTCGGCTCCGCGTGCGCGGTGCACGTCCTCGAGAAGGCGACGGTCTGAGCGCGACAGCCCGATGGCCAGACTGCCGCTCGTCGACCCCGACGGCGAGTCGACGAACGAAAGCGCCCGGCGGGTCCTCAATGCTGTCCGCGCAGGCGCCGGGCGCGACTACAACGTGTTCCGAGCCGTGGCGAATCACCCGGCGCTCCTCGAGGCGCTGGCGTCGTTCTCGGCGTCGGCGTACTACCTGAATTCGCTGCCGCCGACACAGCGCGAGCTTGCGTATCTCACGGCGTCCGTTGTCAACGAGTGCCACTACTGAGTGCCGACGCACATCGCGCTCGGTCGGAGCGTGGGATTGAGTGAGGAGCAGCTCGCGCACCTGGCTGACGACCCGCTGCCCGACGGCGTCTTCGACGATGCCGGGCGAGCGGTGGTCGAGTACGCCCGGCGGTGCACGCGCATGGCGCCGATCGACGACGATCTGTTCGCGCGCCTGCGGCGCCATTTCTCGCTCGAGCAGGTGATGGAGCTCTGTTTCACGGTCGGCGTCGCGAACGTGATCAACCGCTTCCACGCCACGTTCCTGACCGATCTCGACGCTGCCACACTCGACGAGCTGGGCGACGAGCCACCGCTGCCGCTTCCGCCGCGCCCCGACGGTCCTGGCGTGATCTAGAGTCCGTCCATGCTCGAGCCCGGTACCCAAGCTCCGGATTTCACGCTTCCCGACCAGGACGGCAATCCGGTCACGCCGTCGGACCTGGGCGGCCGTTGGGTGCTGCTGTGGTGGTACCCGATGGCCGACACCCCCGGTTGAACGATCGAGGGGAAGGGTCTGCGTGATCAGGCCGCTGACTTCGAGAGCATGAACTGCGAGATTCTCGGGATCAGCTTCGACGCGCCCGAGGCCAACAAGGCGTTCCGCGAGAAGTACGACTTCCCGTTCCGGTTGCTGTCGGACTACGACGAGCAGGTCGGCGTGAAGTACGAGACGCGCGATCCGGGGACCGACAAGGTCAGCTTCGCCAAGCGGTACAGCTACCTCATCGACCCCGAAGGGATCATCCACAAGCCTTACGCGGTCAGCGACATTCCGGTCCATCCCGCCGAAGTGCTCGCCGACCTGCACGAGCTGCAGAACGCCTGACCCCTTAAATCGCCGTCCACCCTCCGTCGACGCACAGCACCTGCCCCGTCACGAAGCTGCTGGCGTCGCCGGCGAGGAACAACAGCGCACCGTCGAGCTCGTGCTCTTCGCCGCCGCGCCCCATCGGGGTGCGATTGCGGATCCAGCGCTCGGCCCGTTCGTCGCCGAACATCCGACCCTCGGTCATCTCGGTGCGGAACCAGCCCGGCGCCAAGGCGTTCACCCGTACCCCCTGGCGCGCCCACTGCGCCGCCAGCTCCCGGGTGAGATTGACGAGCCCACCCTTCGACGCCGCGTAGCTCGCCATCGGGATTTGCCCGACGCCGACCAGGCCCCACAGCGACGCGACGTTGACGATCGTGCCCCCCGCGCCCGACTCGACCAGCGAGCGCGCCGACAGCTGCGCGTGCGCGAACGGCGCCACGAGGTTCACCTCCACGACGTCTCGGAACGAGTCGACCGGTTCCTCGATGGCCGGGAACATGGCGTCCTTGCCGGCGTTGTTGACGAGCACGTCGACCCGGCCGAAGCGATCGAGCGCGGCGGCGACGAGGGCGCCGGGTGCGTCCGGC
>JBKOZX010000177.1:0-2400 GCA_046726115.1 Actinomycetota bacterium
GTTGAAGGAGCGCGGGTTCGGCGACCGTGCCGGGTTCAGCGGCCAGATCGTGTTCGCCACCGATCGAGGTGTCGAGGATCCGAACGTCCGGCAGACGATGGAGCAGCTGTTCGCGCGCATCGAGCGCACGGTGCCTCGCACGCAGGTCGTGAGCCCGTACACGCCTGCAGGGGCGCGCCAGATCTCCGACAACCGCCGGATCGCCTACGGCGAGGTCAACTTCGCCGACCGATCGGACGCCGCCTTCCGGGACGCGGCCGACAAGGTCAAAGCGGAGGCAGAGGCTGTGAAGGTCTCGGGCCTGCGCCTCGAGCTTGGCGGGCAGCTCTTCGGCGACCAGGAGCTCCCGGCGAGCGAAGCCATTGGGATCTTCGCCGCGATCATCGTGCTGCTCATCGCCTTCGGCTCGGTCCTTGCCGCGGGTCTCCCGATCCTCACCGCGCTCTTCGGCATCGGTACCGGCATCGCGTTGGTGCAGCTCACAGCGAACGGGCTGACGATGCCCGACTTCACGACGCAAGCGGTCGCGATGATCGGGATCGGTGTCGGGATCGACTATGCGCTCCTCATCGTCACCCGTTACCGCCAAGCGCTCCGCGACGGCCACCAGCCCGAGAGCGCAGTGGCGCTCGCCGCCGACACCGCCGGCCGCTCGGTCGTCTTCGCCGGCACGACCGTCGTCATCGCGGTGCTCGGGATGCTGCTGATCAACGTGCCCGCTGTGCGCGGCCTTGCCGTCGGGATCGCGCTCGGCGTCCTCATGACGATGCTCGCCGCAGTGACTCTGCTTCCGGCGGTCCTGGGCTTCGTCGGCCGCAACGTCGACAAGCTCGGCCTTCCGCACAAGAAGCGCGCCGAGGGCGAGGCTCGGGAGTCGTTCTGGTACCGGTGGAGCCGGGTCCTCCAGCGGCGGCCCTGGCCGCCCGCGATCACCGGCGTGGTCATCCTCCTGGTGCTGGCGGCGCCGGTCCTGTCGATGCGGCTCGCCTTCGCCGACGCCGGCAACCGTCCGACCTCCGACACGACGCGACGCGCCTACGACCTGTTGGTCGACGGCTTCGGGCCAGGCTTCAACGGTCCGATGATCCTCGCCGCCGACACGCCGGGCGGTCAGAGCGACTTGCCGACACTCCAGCGGCTCTCGGGCGAGCTCAACAAGACGCCCGGCGTGGCGTTCGCGACGCAGCCCCAGACGAACGACGCCGGCAACGCCGCGATCCTCCAGGTGTTCCCGAAGACCTCGCCGCAAAGCGAGGAGACCGCCAAGCTCGTCGACCGCCTGCGCGACGACGTCATCCCACCGGTCACAAGCGGAACGGATATCGACGTCAAGGTCGGAGGCATCACCGCCGGCGCGACCGACTACTCGAACTACACGGCGGAACGCCTCCCGGTGTTCATCGGGCTCGTGCTCCTCTTGTCGTTCCTTCTCCTGATGGTGGTGTTCCGCAGCGTTCTCGTGCCGCTGAAGGCTGTGATCATGAACCTGCTGTCGATCGGCGCGGCGTACGGCGTGATCGTCGCGGTGTTCCAGTGGGGCTGGCTGAAGGACCTCATCGGTGTGGCGAAGGCCGGTCCAGTCGAGGCGTGGGCCCCGATGATGTTGTTCGCGATCGTGTTCGGGCTCTCGATGGACTACGAGGTGTTCCTGCTTTCACGCATGCGCGAGGAGTACGACCGCACAGGGAACAACGCCACCGCAGTGGCCGACGGGCTCGCGGCAACCGCGAGGGTGATCACCGCCGCGGCCCTGATCATGATCTTCGTGTTCAGCGCCTTCGTGCTCGGCGACGACCGTGCGATCAAGCTCTTCGGCTTCGGGCTCGCGATCGCCGTGTTCCTCGACGCCACGATCGTCCGGCTGATTCTCGTGCCGGCGACGATGGAGCTGCTCGGCGACTGGAACTGGTGGATCCCGAAGTGGCTCGATCGCATCCTGCCCACCCTGCACGTCGAGCCGGCCGAGGATCTCGACGCCGAGCTGCGCCAGCTCGAGGAGGAGAACGAGAGGGTCGGCGTGCGGTAGCTCGGGTGTTGGCGTCGCTGATGTTCACTATGCGGATGTCAGCGACGCCAAAACCGCAGGATCCTCACTGGTTCCTGCCGCTTGCCCGGTTCGTGGGGCCCGCCTATCTCCGAAATGCGTTCACGAAAGGGACGGAGCAGGAGGTCGCGTTCCTCCTCGACGCGCTCGGGCTCGAGGTGGGGGAGCGGGTGCTCGACGTCGGCTGTGGGCCGGGCCGGCACGCGCTCGCGCTCGCACGGAACGGCATCGAAGTCGTCGGCGCCGTTCTGTCGGAGGATTTCGTCGGTCTCGCCCGTGACGCCGCCGCGGCCGAAGCCGTGCCGGCGCGCTTCGACGTCGCGGACGTCCGCGACCTCGCCTACGACGCCGAGTTC
>JBKOZX010000178.1:0-4032 GCA_046726115.1 Actinomycetota bacterium
GAATACGTCTGGTGTCATCCTGTCCCGATGAGTGAGGGGCAGGACCCGTTCAGCAGGCGTACGTTCCTTCGCGGGTCGCTCGCAGGTGCCGCCGCGCTGGCCGGCGGCTCGGTACTGGCGTCTTACGGTGGCGGCAGCTCCGCCAATGCCGCGCGGGCCGCCCGGTCCCCGCGCCCGCTCGTCGTCGCCCAGCAGCCCGATGCCGACAGCCTGCTCGCACTCCAGGCGTCGGACGCGCCGATCGACACGATCGTCGTCGTCACAATGGAGAACCGGTCGTTCGACCACTACCTCGGGTGGCTGGGGGAGGACCAGGCGTATCTCGACGCGGGCCGCAGCCGGTACGGCGGCGACTTCGGCGTTGACGGCATGCAGAAGATCACGTACAAGCGCACCGACGGCACGCCGGTGCAAACAGAGCCCCTCGTCGCCTCCGGGAAGTTCCTCGACCCGTACAGCGGCTGCGGGTATCGCGATCCCGGCCACGGCTGGGGGGCGGGCCGCGTGCAGCTGCAGAAGGGCTTCATCGCGAAGGGAACGGGCAACGACGAGTTCGCGCTCGGCTACTTCGGGCCGGACGAGATCCTGTTCCAGGGTTCGCTGGCTCGGCGTTTCACCGTCTGCGACCGCTACCACTCTTCACTGCTCGGCCCGACATGGATCAACCGTGAATACATCCACAGCGCAACGTCCATGGGGCGCAAGATTGCACACGCGAAGGTGAAGCCAGGCGATGGCAGGCAGGAGACCATCTGGCAGCGGCTGGCGGCTGCGGGCGTCCCGGCCAAGTCCTACTACTACGACCTCCCGACGCTGCTGTACTTCGGTAAACGGATGAAGCCGTTCATCGCGTCAGGTGACCACTTTCTCGAAGATGCCGCCGCCGGGAAACTGCCCAACGTCGCGTACATCGATCCCGGGTTCCGCCTCGAGAACCGGACGAACGACCACCCATGGGGTGACGCCGGTCTCGGGCAGCGCTTTCTCCAGGAGGTCTTCCGGGCCTTCGTCCAGTCACCGCATTGGGAGCGAGGCCTGTTCGTCGTCACCTACGACGAGTGGGGTGGGTTCTTCGACCACGTCCGCCCGCCCGTGCTGTCCGACGACCGGTACAGCCGCAATCTCAACGACAACTTCGGCCAAGCGGGCTTTCGTGTTCCCACGCTCCTGGCGTCGCCCTACGCACAGCCCGGCTTCGCCGACCACACCGTGTACGACCACACGTCGATCCTGCGCTTCATCGAATGGCGGTTCCTCGGCGCGCCCGCGACGGGCTCGTCGCAGCCGGGCGGGCGCTGGTGGCTCACCAAGCGCGACCGCAATGCCGCCAACCTCGGCGTGTCACTGCGCGCCTCGAACCCCGATCCGGAGCTGCGGTTCGCGTTCGACGACTCGGAGCCCGATCTGTCCACCGAGATGCTCGTCCCGTGCGACAAGTTGGTGGACGTGAGCAAGACGGAGGCCGAGTGGGGCGTCGACCTCGACCCGGAGTTCCTCGACCTGATCGACGAGGACTACGACCCCGCGACGGATCTGCCCTGGCTCCAGCAGTAGCGCGCGTCGTCGCTGGTGCGGCGCAATCGCGCTTCTAGAGCAACGCGGCGACGACGCGAGGCTTGATCCCGGCGAGGATGTCGTCACTCGGTGGTCGGCCGTTGTGGGCCTCGACCACGTAGAAGGTGTCGACGACTTCGTGGCCGAGTGTGGCGATCTTGGCGAGGCGGATGTCGAGCCCGAGCTCCACGAGCGTCCGCGCGATGCGGAACAGCACACCGACACCGTCGAGAGCTCGGACCTCGACAATGGCCGCGACGGGTGACTCATCGCTCTGGATGAGCACCTGGGGCTCGAGTCGTGCCGTCGACGCAGTCCGGAGTCGGCCATAGGCGCGTGCTCGCTCGTCGAGGCGCTCGTCGAGGTCCAGTTGGCCGGCGAGTGCCGCGCTGAGCTCCGTTTCCATCTCGGCGGCATCGATCGCCTTGCCGAACGCGGGTTCGACGTCGAATTCGGAGACGGCAACATCTGCGCTGGAAGCGGCGCGTGCGGCCCGTACGTCCTGACCGTGGAGGGAGAGCAGGCCCACGCTCGTTGCGAAGAGCCCGGGCCGGTCGCGTGCCACGACGCGCACTGTGTCGCCACGCACCTCGACCTGCGGCTGCGGGGGAGGTGGACCGGGCGGCGGCGCGATTGGCGGGGCCGTCGTCCTTCGGGTCTGGGCTCCGAGGACGACGCGCACTCCTTCGACAAGCTCGTGGACAAGCTCGGCCCGCCACGGTGACCACGCGCTGGGCCCGGTGGCGAGTGAGTCCGCCTCGGTGAGTGCGTAGAGCGTCTCGAGGGTGCTCACGGTGCCGACCTGGGACGCGACCGCGCTCAGGGTCGCCGGGTCGGCCAGGTCGCGGCTGGTCGCGATCTTCGGGAGCAGCAGGTGCTGGCTGACGAACTGGACCAGCAAGTCGACGTCGGGCGGTGCGAACCCCATGCGGGTGGCGATGACCCGCACCAGACGGACACCGGCCTCGGTGTGATCGCCGGGGTAGCCCTTCCCGATGTCGTGCAGGAAGGCGCTGACGAGCAGGAGGTCCGGTCGGTCAACCCGTCGTGTCAGCGCTCCGGCGCGCGCGGCGGTTTCCATCAGATGTCGGTCGACGGTGAAGCGGTGAAATGGGTTGCGCTGGGCGCGGCTTCGCACCGGTGCCCACTCCGGGATCAGACGTGTGATGAGGTCGTGCTGGTCAAGGGCTTCCAGCACAGTCACCGTTTGGTCGCCGGCGCCGAGTACGGCGATGAAGGCGTCGCGTGCTTCGCCGGGCCACGGCTCGACCAGGGTCGGCGCGCCGAGGGTGAGGTCGCGCTGGGTCAGGCGCGCGATCGGAACCTCAGCGTGCGCGGCGGCCGCGGCGACGCGCGGAAGCGCGGCGGGATCCTCCGCCAGGTTGGGATCGACCAGGGCGACCTCGCCGTCCCGGAGCACGACACCGTGCCCCAGCTCCACGTCGCGGCGGGCCGATGTGCGCCGTGGTGGACCGGTGATCCAGGAGCGAACGCGGCGCCACGCGTCGTCGATCTGCCACATGATCGTGCGAGCGGCCCCGGCAACGCGGGTCATCAGCGCGCCCGCGTCCGCGTCTTCCAGTTCTCGGGCGACGTCATCCTGTAGTTCGATGCCGAGAATGTTCGATCGTCGTCCGGTCATGCGCTGGAGGGCGACGCGCACGTCGAGGAGGGTGTCACGCGCCTGACGAGCCGACTCCTCGAACTCGACGACGTCGGTGGCCGCGGTGATGGCCGCGAGCGTGGTCACGTCTCGCAGGCCGCCATGTCCTTCCTTGAGGTCCGGCTCGAGCAGGAACGCCACCTCACCTGTTTTGGCATGACGGGTTGCAGTGATCGCGTCGAGGCTTGGGAGCCGTCCCTTCGCCAGTTCGCGCCAATCTGCGCGGACCCGTGCAATGAGCGACTCGCCCAGGTCCGCATCGCCCAGCACCACTCGGGCGTCGAGGAGTCCGAGCGCGCCCTTCAGATCTTGTTCCGCAACCGCGACGGTTTCCCGCACTGTCCGCACGCTGTGGTCGACTTGGAGTCCCGCGTCCCAAAGTGGATACCAGAGGCGCTCCGCGACGTCGTCGACGTCGCGTCGCTCGTCGTGGAGGAGAAGGACGTCCAGGTCGCTGCCGGGGCAGAGCTCCTGGCGTCCGTACCCACCAACAGCGAGAACCGCGACGCCATCGCGCTCCTCGACGAGCTCTCGCAGCCAACCATCAGCGAGGGTCGCGTAGGCGCGGCCAAAGGCACTGCCCCGCAACGACGTGTCGCGGAGCAGTGCCTCGAGCCTTGAGGTCAGAGCGCGTCCCGACCGGCCTCCCCTGTTCGGATCCGCATGACCGTCTCGATCGGCTGAATCCAGAGTTTGCCGTCTCCGATCTTGCCGGTTCGAGCTGCGTCCATGATGGTATTCGCCACCTTTTCGGCGTCGGCGTCGTCGACCACCACCTCGATGCGGACCTTTGGCAGATAGGCGACCTCGTACTC
>JBKOZX010000179.1:0-6313 GCA_046726115.1 Actinomycetota bacterium
CTCGGCCTCGGTGGCCGCGAGGTAGGCGTCGCCGAACTCCTGACCGAGGTACCGGTACGCGATCGCCTTCCGCTCCTCGGCGTCCACCTCGTCTTCGACCGCCACGACCGGACCCTCGACGCTGACGTATTGATAGGGAGCCGCCTCGGTCTGCGCGCACAGGCTGAGCCGTCGCTCGCGTTCGATCAACACGGCTTTGCGCGACGAGCGGCCGGTGATGAAGCTCACGAGGCCGCCGGGCTCGTACGAGTACCAGATCGGCATCGTGAGCGGCCCGCGACCGTCGGAATTCACGCTGACGACGCCGACGTGCAGAGCGGCGAGGAACTCCTCCCGCTCGGCCTTCGTCATCGCCAGCGACATCGCCGCCTACTTGATCGCGCCTGCGTCGCGCAGCTTGGCGAGCTCGTCGACGCTGAAGCCCCAATCGGCGAGCGCTTCGTCGGTGTGCTGCCCCGGCTGCGCTGCTCGTCGTGAGATCCCGCCCGGCGTGCGCGAGAACCGGGGCGCCGGAGCGGGTTGGAGCACACCCTCGTGCTCCACGACCGTGTCACGCGCCTTGATGTGCGGATGGTTCGCCGCCTCGCTCATGGTCAGGACGGGCGCGAAGCAGGTGTCGGTCTGCTCGAGGATCGTGCACCACTCGTCGCGCGTCTTGGACTTGAACAGCGCCGTGAACTTCTCCCGCAGTGTGTCCCATCCGCTGCGGTCCATCTGCGCCGGGAGGTCCGGGTCCGACAGCCCCAGCTTCTCGATGAGCTCGGCGTAGAACTGCGGCTCGAGCGAACCTACGGAGATGAACTTGCCGTCGGCGGTCTCGTACGTGTCATAGAACGGCGCACCCGTGTCGAGCACGTTCCCGCCGAGGTGCTCCTCGTCGAACGCACCCAGAGCCCGCAGGCCCCACGTCATCGCCATAAGGGTGGCGCTGCCGTCGACCATGGCCGCGTCCACCACCTGCCCCTCCCCTGACCCCCGGGCCTCGAGGAGCGCGCACGCGACGCCGAACGCGAGCAGCATGCCGCCGCCGCCGAAGTCACCGACGACGTTCATGGGCGGCGTTGGCTTGCCACCGGCCCGCCCGAAGTGCGCCAGCGCGCCGGCGAGCGAGATGTAGTTGATGTCGTGGCCGGCGGCTTGCGCGTACGGCCCGTCCTGACCCCAGCCCGTCATGCGGCCGTACACGAGCTTCGGGTTTCGCGCCCGGCAGGCGTCGGGCCCGATGCCGAGCCGCTCCGCGACGCCGGGGCGGAACCCTTCGATGAGCGCGTCGGCCTGCTCGACCATGCGCAGCACCGTCTCGACGCCGTCGGCCTGCTTGAGGTCGACACCGATCGACCTCCGACCGCGGTTCAGCACCTCCATCCAGCCGGGGTCGAAGCCCCGCTCGACCGACTGGGCCCGGTCGACGCGCACGACGTCGGCGCCCAGGTCGGAGAGCAGCATGGCCGCGAACGGCCCCGGCCCGATCCCCGCGATCTCGATGACCCTCACATCCGACAGCGGTCCCACAAACCCTCCTTGGTCGCCGTCGCAGGGTCCGGCTCCTGCGGCGACCCTAGCTACGGTTCCCTGCATGGTCGAAACGCTCGCGTCGGGGTACGGGCTCGTCGAAGGGCCGACGGTCGACGGTGACGGGAACCTGTACTTCAGCGACGTGCTCGGGGGCGGTGTGTACCGCCGCGACCCCGACGGTGACATCACGACCGTCGTGCCGAAGCGCCGCGGCGTCGGCGGCATCGCGCTCCACGCCGCCGGCGGGGTGGTCGTGTCGGGTCGCGACATCGTCCACGTCCGCGACGGGGAGAACCGCACGCTATTCGCCGTCGATGGCCTGCCTGGCTGGAACGACATCTGCACGGACTCGACAGGTCGCGTCTATGCCGGCTCGATCCGCTTCGCCGTGTTCGACCCCGACGCCACGCCGGTGCCCGGTGAGCTGTGGCGCATCAACGCCGAGGGCGACGCCACCTGCCTCTACGAGAACGTCCTGCACGCCAACGGCGTCGCGCTCTCGCCCGGCGAGCAGACCATCTACCACTCGGATACTCGCAACAACGTGATCCTCGTGCACACGCTCGCCGACGACGGCACCGCCGGTGACCGCCGCGCGTTCCACTTCCCACCGGGCGCGCCGGACGGAATGGCGCTCGACGCGCAGGGGCTCCTCTGGGTCGCGTCCGCGGGCGCCGGGTGCGTCGCCCGCTTGACCCCCGACGGGGAGATCGACCGCGTGCTCGAGGTGCCGGCCCAGACCGTCACGTCCCTCTGCTTCGCCGGCGACGATCAGCACGATCTCTACGTCGTGACCGCCGACAACACCGACGTGCCCGAGCGTCGAGGCACGATCTTCCGCATCACCGCCGGCGTGGGCGGCGCGCCCGTGCACCCGGCGCGAATCTGACCGGACCTGGGGGGCACCTCCGACAGGGGCCGGGGTTCCCCCGGCCCCGGATCGAGACGATGGTTGGCTGGAGCACTTGCGCGAGCAAGTGCGACCAGAGAGCTAGAACGCGAGTTTCAGGCCCGGTCGCGGCCACGGCGTCGACACGAGCTTGCCCGTCGCCGAGCAGGTCACATACGCGGTACGGAGGTCGTCGCCGCCGAAGCACACGTTCGTGACCATCGGGTCCGGGAACGGCACGTGCTCGACGCTGCTGCCGTCGGGTGACGCCACGGTCAGCCCGCCGTTCACGAGCGTGCCCACGACCACGTTGCCGTCGCCGTCGACCGCGAGCGAGTCGAAGAGCTGCATCCCGGGAAGTCCGCACACGAGCTGGCCGCCGTTGCCGACCGGCGGCGCGGGCGCCGCCAGCTCGCCCGGGCCCGACAGGTCCCAAGCAAAGACCCGACCCGTGTACGTCTCCGCCGCGTAGACACGCTTCCCGTCGGGCGAAACGCCGACGCCGTTCGGGCCGTCGAGCGGGTACACGACCTCCCGGATCTCGGAGCCGTCAGGACGCGCGTAGTAGAGGCCGCCATGCGTCTTGTCGCGCTCGCGCCAGCGGCCGTGGTCGGTGAACCAGAAGCCGCCGGTGTCGTCGAACACGAGGTCGTTCGGACCGATCAGATGATGGCCGTCGACCTCGCGGTACAGCACGGTGACGTCCCCCGTCGCGAGGTCCACGCGCTCGATGCGCCCGCCGCTGTGATCCTGCGGCAGGTAGCTGTCCGGAATCGTGAGGCCGCCGATGTCGTGCGACCCGTAGCCGCCGCTGTTGCACACGTATACGGCGCCGTCGGGTCCGATCGCGAGGCCGTTGGGGCTGCCGCCGTTCTCGGAGACGACGTCGACCTTGCCGTCCGGCTGCACGCGCACAACCGTGCCGCCGAGCAGCTCGACGCACAGCACGGAGCCGTCCGGCATCCACACCGGCCCCTCCGGAAAGCGCAACCCACTCGTGATCTCGGTGATCTCCATAGGCCGGAGCGAAGCACTTGCTTGACCGGCCGGTCAAGGGCGGGTTGGATGGCGCCCATGAAGCTGCGCCTGGAGCCGTCCGACGACTACATGCACCCGCTGGAGTCGGCCAAGAACTTCAACGAGTCGATGTACTTCAACTTCTTCGACCCCGCCGACCGCATCGGTGGGTGGGTTCGGCTCGGGAACCGGGCCAACGAGGGGTACGCCGAGATGACGACGTGTCTCTATCTTCCCGACGGCCGGGTCGGCTTCATGTTCGGCCGGCCCGAGATCGCCGACAACGACGCCTTCGACGCCGGCGGCATGCGGTTCGACGTGATCACGCCGTTCGAGGAGCAGCGCGTCTCGTACGCCGGCAAGGTGGCGCTCCTCGAGCGCCCGCTCGAGATGGCGAACCCACGCCAGGCGTTCACCGAGAACCCGTGGGTCGACGCCAGCGTCGACCTCAGCTATCGGGGCGTGTCGCCGATGTGGGGAGGCGAGCCGGTCAACGACGACGGTTCGCCGATCTCGGAGAACGCCGAGCAGGGCTTCGCCCGCGGTCACTACGAGCAGCACGTCGGCGCGCGCGGCGTCGTGCGCGTCGCCGACGAGGAGTGGGAGATCGACGGCTTCGGGCTCCGCGACCACTCGTGGGGACCGCGCTACTGGCAGTCGCCGTGGTGGTACCGGTGGCTGACCGCCAACTTCGGCGAGGACTTCGGGTTCGTCATCTCGATCATCACCTCGCGCGACGGCGGCCAGCGCATCGGCGGTGTCGTGCTCGAAGACGGCGAGTACCGCACGATCGACGACGCCAAGGTCGAGACCGAGTGGCGCGGCGCGGACACGTACCACCAAGAGATGCGGGCGTGGGCGCACACAGCCGACCGCGACTACGAGATCACGGGCAGTGTGCTGTCGCTCATCCCGCTGCGCAACCGCCGCCAGACGCCCGACGGCGACATGCTGCTGACGCGTATCTCGGAGGGCATGACCGAGTGGCGATGCGACGGCAAGGTCGGGTTCGGCCTCTCCGAGTACCTCGACCAGATCGTCGACGGGCAGCCGGTCGGCATCGAGGGCTGATCTGTCGGTCACGCGGTCGTGCGCTCTCCGTTTCTTTGCGCGCGACGGAACCGGGGCCGCCACCCCTCCTGAGGCCGCTCGTGCTCGAGGTAGCGGCTCCTCGCCCGCAGCAGATCGGTGCGCGTGCAGATCCCCACCAGTCGATCGTGATCGACGACGGGGACGTGGTCCACGCCGTCCTCTGTCATTCGCTCGAGAACCGTGAGCAGGCTGTCGCCCGGCTCCACGGTCACAACCTCTGCAGTCGCGATCTCCTTCACCGTCGCGTCGTCCGGGAGGTCCCCGACCAGCAGGTCGCCGCGGCTCACGATCCCCGCGCAGGTGCCGGCGTCGTCGACCAGCGGGTACGCGCCGTGGCCTCCGGCCTCCAAGCGGCATCGCGCCTCGGCCATGGTCGCGTGCACGGGAAGTGTCTCAACGTTCGTCGTCATCGCCTCGCGAGCGGAGTGCACCTGGAGCACGTCCGGTGCGTAACGACGCGGGACGATCACGCCACGCCGCGCCAGCTTCTCTGTCATCAAGCTGTCTTTCGAGAGCGAGTTGAAGACGATGTCCGAGAGTACGGCGGCGATCATCAAGGGCAGGACGGCTCGGTAATCACGCGTGAGCTCGAACGCGAACACGATCGCCGTGAAGGTGGCCCCCGTGGCGGCGCCGAACGTCGCCGCCATCGCTACCAACGCGACCGCGCCCGGTGACAAGCCGAGGCTCGGGAACGCGGCGTCGAGGCCGGCGCCGACCAGGCCGCCGAACGCGCCGCCGATGAGGAGGAGCGGAGCGAGGGTGCCGCCCGACGTACCGGAGCCCAGCGCGATCCACCACATGACGAGCTTGGCCAGTAGCAGCAACGCGAGCGCGCCGACCGTGAAGCGGCTCGCGAGCACGTCGTTGATCGCGTCATACCCGACGCCGAGCGCGCGGGGTACAGCCAGCCCGATCAGGGCGAACCCGAGAGCGCCGATGACCGGGTGCCAGAATTGCGAGATCGGTAGCCGGCGGTACCCGGCTTCGACGGCAAAGAGGCCCCTGGCGACGACAACGGCGAGGAGCCCGCACGCGAGCCCGAGGAGCGCGAACACGCCGAGCGTGCTGAGCCCGGCGAAGTCGTGGTGCGGCACGGTGAAGAGCGGGCCGCTCCCGAAGAGGGCGGCGTGGACGCCCGCCGCGATGCTCGCGGACACGACGAGCGGCACGAGCGCGCGAGCCGAGAACTCGAACAGGAGCAGCTCCACCGCGAGCACCACCGACGCGAGCGGCGCGCCGAACACGGCCGCCATCCCGGCGGCCGCTCCGCACGCGAGCAGGATCTTGCGCTCGGAGGGCGACACCCGGATGACCTGGCCCACGAGCGATCCCCGCGCGCCCCCGGTCACGATGATCGGTCCCTCGGCGCCGAACGGGCCGCCGGTGCCGATGGCCACCGCAGCCGACGTGGGCTTCGCGACCGCGGCCCGCGGCGAGATGCGGCTGTGGCGCGTGAGTACTGCTTCCATCGCTTCCGGGATGCCGTGGCCGCGGATGACGGGCGACCAGCGCGCGATCAGCGCCACGACCAGCCCGCCTGCCATCGCGACGAGGATCAGCTCGGGCCCGGGGTGGAAGTTCCGGAACGACGGGAGTTCCCAGCCGTACTGGTGCAACAACGCGGCGTTCGTCAGCAACGCGATGAGCCGGACCAGCAGCCACGCCGCCGCCCCGCCGGCGAGGCCGAGGGCGGCCGCGAACAGCGACATGAACACGAGCCGACCGGGAGACGACCGCATGGCACCTCGAGGGAGTGAGAAACGTCTCCTCCAATAGTATCGTGATACGATACTTTTG
>JBKOZX010000180.1:0-2665 GCA_046726115.1 Actinomycetota bacterium
TGCATGCCGAATCGGCGTTCGGCACGAGGTCACGGCTCGTGTCACCCGCGGACTCCCGAGGCAGCGCGTAATGCCCGGTCTGAAGCGACCCGCTTGCCAGCAGGGCGCACATAACGGCAACGTCGAAGCAACTCAAGTCGCGCCCATAGCCGGCGATATGCGCTGGCTTCACATAACGCGCCTTGATCGGCTGCCGCCTCGACGAGCTGCACGGGCTGGTCCGCTCAGCTACTACGCGCGAAGGCCAAGCAGGCGGAGCTCAGCCTGCGAGGCTCCGGCGGCTGACCGACCACGGGGTGGGAAATCGCGAGGCCTAGCGTGGGAAATCGGGTGTAGCTGTACCGCTGTAGCTGTACCGCCAGCTGCTTGCGGGTGAACGCCGGTCGAGATATGTCGGTAGCCCACCTCGGGTTTCCGACGGAACTCGTGCGTTGCGCCGACAGAACTTTGACGACGCGTCCTCAGCCTGGGCTCGCTAGTGACAATCGCCTCCCGGACAGGTCGACCCGGAGTTGATGATCACGTTGTTCTGACCGACGTTCGAGTTCGTGATGTTGTCGTTGCCCTGACTCGAGATGTGGTCGTTCAGAATCTGCGCGTTGACGTTCACGTTCTGGAATTGCATGCCGATGTCGCCGAAGCCGCGGGTGTTGACCTGTGTGTCCCGGCCGCTGATCACGGTGACGACCGACACGTCCTGCGGCTGCGCCGGGGCGTCCACGACCGTCGGTGCGGGCGTCAACGTGGCGGCTGTGAGCGCGGCGTCGAACTGGCCCGCGATGGAGCCCACCCCCGCAGCGGTGAGGTGCGTGGGCTGGGCGGACGAAATGCCTGCACTGACCGGGGCTCCGAGGAGCACGACGACCGACGCCACGAACGCGACGACCCAACGCTTGTGGACGTCCATTTTCCCCCCGTTCTCCTGGGATGCCGAACGCAGCGTAATGCGCGAGCGGTCGGCCCGCCTCGATCCCGAGGTGACCGGCCCGTCGCCTACCCGCTCCCCGACGCGGGACCACTCGACGAGGTCGACGAGGTTGACGACGACGACGAGGTCGACGAGGTGGTCCCGGATGTGGTGGGAGTCGTGGTGGGAGTCGTGGCGGGCGGCTGAGTCTGAGGCTGTGAGTCCGAGACCGGCCCCGAGGTGAAGCTGAACGAGTTGTCCTGGAAGATCATGTTCCCCTGCCCGACGTTGACGTTGTTGTTGTTGCCGTCGCCGTTGTTCGAGATGTGAGCATTGGAGATCGGCGCGTTGACGTCCGAGTTCTGGAACTGCATGCCGATATCTCCGAAGCCGCCCGTGTTGATCTGCGTGTCCCGCCTGGACACGGACTGGGCTGCTGGAGCGGCCGGCGCCGCGACCGCGACTGATGGTGCCGGCGCGCAGATAGTCTGGTCGATGGGTGCCACGCTCCTGAGTTGCACCGCGCGTGTCTGGACGGGACGGAGCGCCAGGGCGACGACGACGCTGATGCCGGCAAGGAGCAGGACACTCAACATCGTGGGAAACAGCCAACGCTTCTCGATGTACATGGGACTCTCCGCTTCTGTCGGTAGGGTGCCGACGGCAGGCTAGTTTCAGCCCGCGCCAACTTCACCGATCACCTGGTGCCGGTCGGCGACTCCGGTCCCCCACTTCCACGGCGCTCTTGCTCACCGGCAGCGGGGCTACTGCCGGTCCTCGAGCGTCGTAGAGTCACGCGCCGTGGTCCATGCCATCGTGCTCATCACCGCCGAGCCGGCGCGGATCGCGGCGCTGGCGAGCGACATCGCCGACCTCGACGGCGTCTACGCGGCGTATTCGGTCGCCGGCGACGAGGACATCGTCGTGATCATCCGGGTCTCCGACCACGAGTCGCTCGCCGACCTCGTCACCGGGAGCATCACCAAGCAGCCCGGCGTCTTGCGCACGCGCACGCTGATCGCGTTCCGCGTCTACTCGCAGGCCGACCTCGAGTCGATATAGCCCCTCAACCCTCGGCCGGACGCAAGCGGTCGTAGGCGAGCGCGTACAAGAGCGCGGTGAGCGAAAGGCCGTCTGCGACCTGGTTGCGGGCGATGTCGTCGCGCACCTCGGCGGTCGATCGCCACGCGACACGCTCCGCCTCGCCGAAGTCCACCGGGTCGCCTTCGTACTCGGCGCCGCGGGCGAGGAAGACGTTGAACCGCTGGTCGGACAAGCCGTTCGACGGCTGGTACGTGACGAGATGCTCGATCGGTCCCGGGCGCCAGCCCGTCTCCTCGCGCACCTCGCGCGCCGCGGCGTCGGCCGGACTCTCCCCGGCGTCGACCGCCCCCGCTGGGATCTCCCACCCCCAGGTGTCGGTGATGAACCGGTGCCGCCACAGGAGGAGGACGCCTCGCTCGGGATCGTGGACCACGCAGCCGGCGGCCTCCCTCGGCACCCGCACGACGTGATGCTCGAAGCGCCGGCCGCCAGGAATCTCGACGTCGGCAAGGCGGAGGCCGACCCACTCGCTCGAGTAGAGGGCGCGCTCGCCGTGAACGATCCAGCGCATCTCACTCCTCGGTCGGCGCCGCCGAAGTGTACGCGGGCGTACCCGACGCCACGTTCACAGCTTGGGCCTCTAGAGTGCGCGCTTCGCTCCATGTCGACCCGCCTCGAGATCCCCCACTTCGAGATGCCGCGCCTGCGGACCCT
>JBKOZX010000181.1:0-3818 GCA_046726115.1 Actinomycetota bacterium
GGCGGTCCGCACGACGGCGCCCGCACCGCTCGCGTCGCTTGCCACCAGGACGACGGCGGCGATGGCCGCCAACACGAGGTACACGCCGCGCAGCAGCCAGCCGTAGCCGAGGCCGACCTCGCGGCGCCGGGTGGTCACCCACAGGAAGAAGAGCCCGCCCGTAGCCCACTGCAGCAGGACGGTTCCTGCGTCGAGGCGCATCGCGGCGGGTTACTCGACGACGGCGAGGTCGCGCGGCGCCTGGTTCAGGCGCTCCGGTCCCTCCGGAGTCGCGACGACGATGTCCTCCACCCGTAACCCGAAGCGTCCCCGCAGGTAGATGCCGGGCTCGACGCTGAACGCGTTCCCGGGTGCGAGCGGCGTCGCGTTGCCGGCCACGATGTACGGGTCCTCGTGGGTCTCGACGCCGATGCCGTGCCCGGTCCGGTGCACGAACTGATCGCCAAAGCCGGCGTCGGCGATGATGCGGCGGGCCGTCGCGTCGACTTCCTCGCACGGGGTGCCGACGGTCGCGGCGTGCACCGCCTTCTCCTGCGCGCCGGCCAGCACGGCGTAGGTGTCGCGCACCTCCTGCGACGGCTCCCCGACCACGAACAGGCGGGTGATGTCGGAGCAGTAGTGGCGCATGCTTCCGCCGAAGTCGCACACCACGACGTCACCGGGCTCGATGGTGCGACTCCCGGCCTCGTGGTGCGGACTGGCGCCGTTCGGCCCCGATCCGACGATGGCGAAGTTGGCGCGCTCGTGCCCGGCGTCGAGCATGCGCTGCACGAGCTCGCGGTGGACGTCGGCCTCGGTGCGCCCGCCGAACGGGCGGGCGCGCATCTCCCCCACGATGCCGTCGACGGCACGCGCCGCCGCGCGCAGTGCCTCGACCTCGGCCGCGTCCTTCACCATCCGCAGCGGGGCAGTCACCTCGCTCCCCTTGCGGAACGCGGTGTGCGAGAGCACACGCTGCAGCTCGATCAGGAAGCGCGCCCACGTGTGATCCCCGATGGCGACGGTCGCGGGCGAGTCCGCCAGCTTCGCGACGTCGGCGACCGGGTCGTCGGTCTCGTCCCAGGCGGCGATCGCGAACACGCCGGGCTGCGCCTCGACGCGAGCCGCTTCGAGGCGTGGAACGACGAGCGTGGCGTCACCGTCGCGCGGGAGCACCAGCATCGTGAGCCGCTCGGTCTCAAGCGCCTCGTACCCCGTCAGCCACGGCAGGTCAGCGCCCGTCGAGAGCAGCAGCACGTCGACGCCCAACTCGTCCATGCGGCCACGCACGCGCGCCATGCGTTCGGCGTACATCACGCCTCGGCGGGGAGACCGGGGAGCCCGTCGATACTGGCGGCGTTCTTGCCCTGCCGGTACTCGACGAGGCCGTCCGGGCCGCGGCGCTCCGCCCACTGCAATAGCTGGTCGCGATCGCCATCGTAGCGCAAGCGCGGGACGCCGTACCCACACGACGTCGACACGCGGTCGACCCGCACGCGGATGACCGCGCGCGCCCCCGGGTACTCGCCGAAGCGGGCCAACAGCGCGTTCGCCTCGGGCTCGCCGACCGTGAGCACCTCGCCGTGCCCGTAGAGGCGCACGATGTTCGGCTTGCCGTCGAACGCGCAGAACATCACGGTGATCCGGCCGTTGGCGCGCACGTGGGCGATCGTCTCGACGCCGCTGCCCGTGAGGTCGAGGTACACCACCGTGTTCGCGTCGAGCACCGCGAAGGTGTCGAGACCCTTGGGCGACAGGTTCACGTGGCCGCCATCGGTCGGCGCCGTGGCCACGAAGAACATCCGCTGCGCGGCGATGAAGGCGGCCACCTCGTCGGTGATCTCGTCGAGGACCAGGCCCATTACGAGAAGCCGGCGGCGGCGGGCGTCGGCTCGGCCGATTCGGCGGCACGCCGGGCGTGGTAACTCGAGCGCACGAGCGGGCCCGACTCGACGTGGGAGAAACCGAGGCCGCGGGCGTACACGCCGAGGGCGGCGAACTCGTCGGGCGTCCACCACCGCACAACGGGGAGATGGCGCGCCGACGGGCGCAGGTACTGACCCAGGGTGAGGATGTCGACGCCGACGTTGCGAAGGTCGGCGATCGCGCCGCGCAACTCGTGCTCGTCCTCGCCCATGCCGAGGATGACCCCCGACTTCGTCGTGAGACCGGCGTCCTTCGCCCGTGCGAGGAGCGCCAGCGACCGGAAGTACGCGGCCGACGGACGCGCGGCGCGCTGGAGCCGGGCGACGGTCTCCAGGTTGTGGTTCAGCACGTCGGGCCGGGCGTCGAAGATCGTCGCCAGCGCACCGGGGTTGCCCTTGCAGTCGGGGATGAGCACCTCGACTCCGGTGCGCGGCGTGCGGGCGTGCACGGCGCGGATCGTCGCCGCGAAGATGGCTGCACCGCCGTCGGCTGCATCGTCACGGGCGACGCTCGTGATCACGGCGTGCGCGAGCCCGAGCTGCGCGACCGCGTCGGCGACGCGCGCCGGCTCGTCCTCGTCGAGCGGGAGCGGATGCCGCGTGTCCACGAGGCAGAACCCGCACGCTCGCGTGCACCGGTCACCGAGGATCATGAACGTGGCCGTCTTATCGGCCCAGCACTCGTAGATGTTCGGGCAGCCCGCCTCCTCGCACACCGTGTTCAGTGACAAGCTGCGCATGAGGCGCTTGGTCTCGCGGTAGTTCGGCCCCAGGTCGGCCTTCACCTTCATCCACCCCGGCCGCCGGAACGCAGGATCCTCCGCCGGCGCCTCGACGCCGGCTTCCGCCAGCCGCCCGAGCAACCTGACTGGCGCGGGCTCGCCCGGCCCCTCGAGGGGCGGCGGGATCCCGGCGGCGCCCTCGCGACTGAACGCCGACAGGTCGGACGCACGCTCGCGCCACACGACGTCCTGGCGTTCGACTTCGGCGTACGGGAAGTGCTCGGTGAAGCGGGCGGTGACAGCGTCGACGACGTCGCGCATGTCGGGGGCGTGGCCGAGCTGCGCGGCGAGCGACGTGACGCCGCGGTCGGCGATGCCGCACGGGACGATGTGATCGAACATCGACAGGTCGGGGGCGACGTTGAGGGCGAAGCCGTGGCGGGTGCGTCCGCGCGAGACCCGGACGCCGATGGCGGCGATCTTCTCGCCGTCGACCCAGACGCCCGTGTAGCCGTCGTCGCGGCCGGCCGCGATCCCGAAGTCGGCGAGCGCAGAGATCAGCACGGCCTCGAGCCGGCGCACGTACGCGACCACGTCGCGCTGGCCGGCGCGCCACTCCGGCAGCGTCACGATCGGGTACCCGACGAGCTGCCCGGGGCCGTGGTAGGTGACGTCGCCGCCCCGATCGGCGCGCACGAGGTCGGCACCGACCGAAGCCGGCGGCACGAGCACGTGGGCGGGATCCGCTGACTTGCCGAGCGTGTAGACGTGCGGATGCTCGAGGAGGAGCAGGTAGTCGTCGGCGGCGCGCTCGAGCAGCGCCCGCTGGAGCTCGTCGGCCTCGCCGTACGGGACCCGCCCCAGCCAGCGGACGCGCAGCGCGCTCACGCCAGCTCCGCGTCCCAGTCGCGTCCCTCGAGCTCGTCCTTCATGGCGTGGAGGAACGCGGCCGCGTACGCCCCGTCGAACGCGCGGTGGTCCCACGCGAGCGCCAGGATCCCGACGTGGTGAATGGCGAGTGAATCCTCGCCGTCGGGGCCGGTCACGACCCACGGCCGCTTGCGGATGCCGTCGGTCGAGAGAATCGCGACCTGGGGCTGGTTGATGATCGGGAGCGTCATGTAGGTGCCCCACGGGCCCGGGTTCGTGATCGTGAACGTCCCGCCCGCGATCTCGTCCGGCATGAGCTGCT
>JBKOZX010000182.1:0-7390 GCA_046726115.1 Actinomycetota bacterium
GAGCACGATCCGCTCGTCGCGCGGGATCCGCCCCAGCTTGAGGTCGCTGAAGCCGGCTTGCCGCTCGCCGAACACTTCGCCCGCGCCGCGGATCTCGAGGTCGCGCTCGGCGAGCAGGAAGCCGTCGGTCGACGCCGAGACCGCTTCCATGCGCGCGGTCGCCTCCGGCGTCGACGGCTCGGCGAACAGGAAGCACCACGACTCGCCGCCGCCCCGCCCGATGCGGCCGCGCAGCTGGTGGAGCTGCGAGAGACCGAACCGATCGGCGTCCTCGACGATCATGACCGTCGCGTTCGGGACGTCGACGCCGACCTCGACCACGGTGGTGGCGACGAGCACGTCGAGCTCGCCGGCGCGGAACGCGTCCATGACGGCTTCCTTCTCGCGCGCCGGCAGCTGCCCGTGCAGCAGGCCGAGCCGCACGCCAGCGAGCTCTTCCTCGCGCAGACGCTCGAGCTCGTCGGTTGCGGCCTTCGCCTCGGTGCGCGGGGAGCCCTCGACGAGCGCGCACACCACGTAGGCCTGCCGCCCGGCCTCGACCTCGGTGCGGAGCCGCTCGTAGGCAACCGAGCGCTCGAGCGGGCTCGGCCCGATCACCTGCGTCGTCACCGGCGTCCGACCCGGCGGCATCTCCCGGAGCTCCGACTTGTCGAGGTCGCCGTACACGAGCATGGCCGCGGTCCGGGGAATCGGCGTCGCCGTCATGACCAGGACATCTGGCCCAGCGGCGAGTGTCCCGGAGGGCGGAGCCGAGGATCCCTCGTATCGCGGCTCCGAGCGAGCCTGCGCAAGGGAAGTTGTTCCCATGCCGCGCAAGAGGGCACGCTGCTCGACGCCGAAGCGGTGCTGTTCGTCGATCACGGCCACACCGAGCTGGGCGAAGTCGACCTCGCCGTAGATCAGCGCGTGCGTGCCGACCACGATGTCGATCTCACCGTCCCGGAGCCCCTCGGCGAGGCGGCGCCGGTCGGCGGCGCCGGTGCGGTTCGTGATCAGCTCGACGCGCACGGGTCGCTCGCCGACGAGGGTTGTGTCGGTGGGGACGACGAGGTCCTCGAGCAGGCGGCGGGACGTCACGAAGTGCTGCTCGGCCAGGACCTCGGTGGGCGCCATGAACGCGCCCTGGTGCCCTCCCTGCACCGCGACGAGGAGGGCGCTGAGCGCGACCACCGTCTTGCCCGACCCGACGTCGCCTTGCAGCAGGCGGTGCATCGGCGCAGCGGACGCGAGATCGCGGAAGATCTCGTCCATCGCCCGGCGCTGGTCGCCGGTCAGCGCGAAGGGCAGCCGCGTGTGGAACGACTCGACCAACGGGCCGTCCACCGTGTGCCGGATCCCGGTCTGCTCCTGCTCGAGGGCGCGCTTGCGGGCGACCAACCCGACCTGCATGCGCACGAACTCGTCGAACTTGAGACGCTTTGCGGCGCGGCGGTGGTCGTCGTGTGTCTCGGGCCGGTGGATGCCTCGGTAGGCGCGGGTCCGGTCGACGAGGCCGTGCTCATCGAGCAGCTGCATGCCCAGCGGCTCCGCGAAGCCGCGGAGCTTGGTCTTCTCGAGGCAGGCGGCGACGAGCTTGCGCAGCTGCCAGGTGAACACCTCGGCCTTCCCCGACTGCGGGTACACGGGGACGATCGCACCCGTGTTCTCGCCGACGCGGTCGAGGATGTCGACGATGGGGTTGGTCATCTGCCGCCGGGAGCGCCGGTACTCGACGCGGCCGAAGAACGCCGCCTCTGTCCCGACGGGCAGCTGCTTCTCGCGCCAGCCCTGATTGAAGAAGACGACGCGCAGGTACGACGACCCGTCGAACACCTCCGCCTCGACGACGGCGCGGCCCTGTCGCGTCCGCGCCCCCCGGATCTTCTTGACCTCGGCGAAGACCGTCGCCTCTTCGCCCACCGCGAGCTCGGCGATCTCGGCCTGCTTGGTGCGGTCGTGGTAGCGGCGCGGGTAGTGCTGGAGCAGGTCGAGCGCGGTGCGGATCTCCATCTCGGCAAGTCGTTCGTCGAGCTTCGTGCCCACCGCCCGCAGCTCGGAGACGGGATGCGCGGCGAGCTCGCGCAGCGTCAGTCCGTCCGGCGGGCCCACCGCCTACTCGACGCCGACGAGATACGGGTACAGCGGCTGGTCGCCCTCGTGCACCTCCACCTCGAGCTGCGGATACGCGAGCGCGAGGTGCTCCTCGAGGCGAGCCGTGTCGGACATGACGGCACCCGCGCCCACGAGCACGGTCACGAGCTCGCTGTCGTCATCCGCGAGCTGTTCCACGAGCCCGATTGCGGCGTCGACCGCGGTCTTCTCGACCACGCACACGCCGTCGCGGCTGACTGCAATCCAGTCGCCGGCCGCAATCGGCCCGCACTCCCCGACGCCGTCGCGCACCGCCTGCGTGATCTCCCCTGTGCGCACGCGCTGCACGGCCTCCGTCATCGACGCCACGTTGGCGTCGATGCTCGCTTGCGGGTCGTACGCGACGAGCGCGGCGAGCGCCTCCACAATCGCTTGCGTCGGCACGACCTCCACGCGGCGCGCGCTCAGCGCGTCGACCTGCTCGGCGACCGCCACGATGTTCTTGTTGTTCGGCAGGACGATCACCGAGTCGGCCGGGCAGCGCTCGACCGCGTCGAGGATCTGCGCGGTCGACGGGTTCATGGACTGGCCGCCCGCGACGACGGCTTGCACGCCGAGGCTGGTCAGCAGGCGCCGGACGCCGTCGCCGACCGCCACGGCGACGACCGCGGTCGTGCACGGATCGGCAACCGCCCTCGGCGGCGTCTCGATCGGTCCCGCGGTCGCCGACGCGCCTCCGTCGGCCGCCGTCCCCGGTCCCGCGGCGACCTGCTCGCGTACCCACTCTTCCTCCTCGACCTGTTCGAGCAGGTCGGTGACGCGGATCGTGCGCGGGCGCCCGGCTTCGATCCCCGCTTCGATCGCCGCGCCGACCTCGTTCGTGTGCACGTGGCAGTTCCACATGCCGTCGCCGCCGACCACGACGATGGAGTCGCCGATCGCAGCCCACGTGTCCTTGAACGCGGGGATCGTCGAGTCGTCGGCTTCGAGGAGGTACATCACCTCGTACCGCAGCGACGACACATCCCCGCCGTGCATGTGGGCTTCGACCGCCGGTGGGGTCGCGACGACCTCGGGCTCCGGCAGTGGGCGGCCGTCGACGACGTTGAGGAACGCGTCGAGCATGAGCGCGAAGCCGCGGCCACCGGCGTCGACGACACCCGCCTCCTTCAGAACGGGCAGCAGCTCCGGTGTCTCCTCGACGGCGTTGCGGGCGGCGTACGCGGCACGGTCGAGCAACACCGAGAGGTCGCGCTCCCCGCCTTCGTACGCGGTCTCGACCGCTTCGGTGGCGACGCGCACGACCGTCAGGATCGTGCCCTCGACAGGTCGAAGCACCGCTTGGTACGCGGCGTCAGTCGCGCGCCGGAGCCCGACGACCAGGTCCTGCCCCGTCGCGCTCTCGGTGTCCGAGAAAGTGTCGGCGAGGCCGCGCAGGATCTGCGACAGGATCACCCCGGAGTTCCCTCGCGCTCCCATGAGCGACCCGTGCGAGATCGCGCGACACACCTCGGACATCGCGTCAGCCGAATCGAGCTCGCCGACGACCGACTCGAGTGTGAGCGCCATGTTGGTGCCTGTGTCGCCGTCGGGAACCGGATAGACGTTGAGCCGGTTCAGCTCCTCCTGGTGGGCTCGCAACGCGTCGCGATAGGAGGCGACGACGCTCCGCAGATCGGCCGCGCCCAGCTGTTCCAGCGCCCTCACTGTGCGTCTCCTCGGTCGCGTTGTCCGGCGCCGTCGCAAGCTCCGGCTCTGCTACGACGGTCGGCAAGGCCGCCGTCTCCGCGGTCGCAGACTCCGGCTCCTGCTCCGGCGGTCGGCAAAGCCGCCGCCTTCGCGGAATGTTACTGCTGTCACATTCGGGGTCAGCCGATTGCCGTTGCTATTGTTGTGCGTTCCGAGCCGCTCCGAGAGGTACTCCGATGGCATCCGTGTGCGACGTCTGTGGCAAGCGGCCGCAATTCGGCATGCGCATCAGTCACTCGCACCGGCGCACGAAGCGCCGCTGGAACCCCAATGTCCAGCGCGTCCGCGCCGTCGTCGACGGCACCCCGAAGCGGATCCACGTGTGCACCTCCTGCCTGAAGGCAGGCAAGGTGCAAAAGCCGTAGCGCTCGTGCAGGGAGTGATCCGCTCCTACGACCCCCAGTCCCACGAGGGTGTGGTCATGCGCGACACCGACCGCGAGGAGTTCACGCTCTCCCTCGACGCCCTCGAGGGCTCGATCTTTCGGATGCTGCGGCAAGGCCAGCGGGTCGTGTTCGAGCTCGACGACGCCGGCCGGGCGACGAACGTTCGCATCGGCGCCGAGGTCGACATGGGGCTCCCGACCGCCGAGGTCTGATCGCCGCCGTGCTCCGGGCGGTCAGCGCCCGGACGCGGCGAGGATCGCAGCCCAGTCGTCTCCCGCCGGGGGCAGCCCGCCCAGCACGCGCTCCCACATCGGGACCAACGCGTGCACGACGGGGGAAGGCGGGCGGTAGCGCCGGCGGGTGGCGGGCGCGAGGTCGTCGTGGTGGATGGCGAGCTCGTTGAGCGCGAACCGGATTTGCAGTCCCACCGGGATCGGCCCGAATTGGTGGGCGATGAGCTCGTCCGGGTCGGTCGCGGCGTGGAGGAAGCGGAACGCGGACGCGTCGAGCGCGGTGAACGGGTCGCCGCGGAAGATGCTCACGGCGCGCTCGTTCTCGGTCGCGAGGTCGCCGGGCGCGAACGGAGGGGCGAAGTCGCCGGCACGGCTGCGACGGAGGAGATCGAGGAACCGCCGGAACGTGAGCGCCAGATGCGCGGTGAGATCGGAGACGTTCCAACCGGGACAGCGCGTCGGGAGGCCGCGCAACGTGGGATCGGCGGCGTCCTCGAGGTAAGCCGTGAGCTCGTCGTGGACGAGATCGATCGTCAGGGGCCAGGGACCCTCGGTGTTGCGTTGCGCGTCGGTCACGCCGCGCCGCGCGTTCAGGACGCCCTGCGGCCGCGGTCCCCGGTGAGCGCGCTGTAGACGAACAGCAACGCCGTGGCGCCGACGAACGCGACGAGCAGCGAGTACAAGCTGAATTCGTTGATGCCCTCGCCCCCTGCCGCCGAGAAGATGAGCCCGCCGATCAGACCGCCCGCGATCCCGATGAGGATGGTCCCGATGCAGCCCGCGCCTTTCACTCCGGTGACGCCCTTCGCGAGCGCGCCGGCGACAAATCCCACCACGATCCACGAGAGCCAGCTCACGCAACCCTCCGGGAGAGCCGAATCGACCGGAAGCCAACACGCTACCCGCATGGTTCGGTGCGCTCGGGGTGTGCGTGGCGACGGTTCGGCCGTTTTCAGGGGGCGTCGATAGACTGATCCGACCGCCTTCCGGCACAAGGAGTCGGTTTCGTGGCCGTCACGCTCAACGCTCCGCCCACTCGCAACGAGAAGCTCCTGCGCTGGGTGGACGAGATGGTCGCCCTGTGCGAGCCGGACGCCGTGCACTGGTTCGAGGGCTCCGACGAGGAGTACGTGCTGCTGTGCAAGCAGCTGGTCGATGCGGGCACGTTCGTCGAGCTCGATCCGGCCAAGCGGCCCCGCTCGTACTGGTCGGCGTCCGACCCCGGTGACGTCGCCCGCGTCGAGGACCGCACGTTCGTCTGCTCTGAACGCGAAGAGGACGCGGGACCCACCAACAACTGGCAGGACCCGGCCGAGATGCGCGCCCGCCTCGAGAAGCTGTTCCGAGGCTCGATGCGCGGCCGGACGATGTACGTCGTGCCGTTCAGCATGGGTCCGCTCGGGTCGCCCCTGTCGTACATCGGCGTCGAGATCACTGACTCGCCGTACGTCGCAGTCAGCATGCGCACGATGACCCGGGCCGGGACCCCCGCCCTCGAGGTGCTCGGCGACGGCGAGTTCGTCCCGTGCATGCACTCGGTCGGGGCACCGCTCGAGAAGGGCGAGGCCGACGTCGCCTGGCCGTGCAACAACGAGGAGAAGTGGATCGTTCACTTCCCCGAGACCCGCGAGATCTGGTCATACGGGTCGGGCTACGGCGGTAACGCGCTGCTGGGCAAGAAGTGCTTCGCCTTGCGCATCGCCTCGGTGATCGCCCGCGACGAGGGCTGGCTCGCCGAGCACATGCTGATCCTCAAGCTCACCAACCCCGAGGGCGTCAGCCGCTACATCGCGGCCGCGTTCCCGTCGGCGTGCGGCAAAACCAACCTCGCCATGCTCATCCCGACGGTGCCGGGGTGGGAGGCCGAGACCATCGGCGACGACATCGCGTGGATGAAGTTCGGCGACGATGGCCGCCTCCACGCGATCAACCCCGAGTTCGGGTTCTTCGGCGTCGCCCCCGGCACGGGCATGGACACCAATCCGAACGCCATGCTCACCCTCACGAAGAACACCGTCTTCACGAACACCGCGCTCACCGACGACGGCGACGTGTGGTGGGAGGGCATGACCACCGATCCGCCCGAGCACTGCACCGACTGGCGCCGCAACGACTGGACACCCGAGTCGGAGAAGCCAGCCGCGCATCCGAACTCCCGATTCTGCGTGCCCGCGTCGCAGTGCCCAGTGATCGCACCCGAGTGGGAGGACCCGAAGGGCGTGCCCATCTCGGCGTTTCTGTTCGGTGGGCGCCGCGCCACGACCGTCCCGCTGGTGTTCGAGGCGCGCGACTGGCAGCACGGCGTGTTCATGGGCGCCACGATGGGATCCGAGAAGACGGCGGCCGCCGCCGGCGGTCTCGGTCAGCTGCGACGCGACCCGTTCGCGATGCTGCCGTTCTGCGGCTACCACATGGCCGACTACTTCGCCCACTGGCTGAGCATGACCGGACGGACCAACGAGACGAAGCTTCCGCGCATCTACGGCGTGAACTGGTTCCGCAAGGACGCCGACGGCAAGTTCGTGTGGCCCGGCTTCGGTGAGAACTCACGCGTGCTCGAGTGGGTGTTCGGACGGTGCGAGGGCACGGCCGGGGCGGAGGAGACGGCGATCGGGTTCGTGCCGGGCGCCGACCACCTCGATGTCGAGGGCCTCGACGTCTCCGCGGAGGCGATCGAGACCGCGGTGCGCGTGGATCCCGACGAGTGGCGGGCCGAGGTGCCGCTCATCCGCGAGCACTTCGAGTCGCTGGGCGACAAGCTCCCGACCCCGCTGTGGGACGAGCTGAGCGCGCTGGAGGCCCGGCTCGGCTAGAACGGTCCCGCACGGAGGGGAAAGGGGGCCCATGCCGGACCGCGTGATCCACGACGCCGACGCGCACCTGATGGAGCCGCCGGACCTCTTCACGGAGTATGCCGATCCCGACGTGCGCGACCGCATCGCGGAGCTCACC
>JBKOZX010000183.1:0-3878 GCA_046726115.1 Actinomycetota bacterium
ATCTGGTAGTTCCCGGTGCTCCCGTCAGCTGTGTCATCTCCGAAGTCGCGTTGCGTCGGCGAGATGCTCAGGCTTGCGGGTGGCGCCGGGGGCTTCGTCGGTTGGCATTGGGCGCCCATGACTCCGAGGCTCGCGCCGACGACAACGAACGCGAGCGCGTAACGACGCCACCCCGATCTCAGAAACTTCGTTCCCATGGTCACCCCTCTAGCTTTTGCTCTCGGTCATCCGTTTGTGTCTCCATAAGGCCGGCGAGCTTCGCCTCGGCCAGGGTCAGCAATGGGCCGACCGCCTCGACCTCGATCTCGAGCGCCTGCGCTAGCGCGTCGCGATCCAGCCCCTCGTCACAGAGTTGGAGGGCGCGCGCGTAGGTCCAAGGCAGGGCCTGAAGGGCATCGGCTCGATCCACACGTCGACGGTACGGATCGGTCGGCGGGACCGCCTCGGTAACGCGTTACCTATTTCTCGCCGCGTCGCCCCACTACCGTTGACACCGGGTGGCGATCGACGCGTTCCCGGCAAGACCCTGGCCGCTGGTCGGGCGAGCCGACGAGATCTCGTTCGCCCGCGAGCGAATCGCTCGGGGCGGAAGCGTCGTCATCGCCGGCGACGCCGGAGTCGGAAAGACTCGTCTAGCCCAGGAGCTGATCGCCTCGGCTGGGGCTGACGGGCGGTCCACCGAGTGGGCAGTGGCGACGCACGCGGCGCGCTCGATCCCGCTGGGTGCGCTCGCCCACCTGGTCTCCCCGGACGCCGTCGGCGGCGGTCGTGAGGCGATGCTTCGCGCCGTCGTCGATGCCCTCGGGCAGCACCGCGACGAACGGCTGGTGCTCGGCATCGACGACGCGCATCTCCTCGACGGTGTGTCGGCCGTGCTCGTCCATCAGCTCGTCACCATTGGTGTCGCATCGGTGGTCGTCACGGTCCGGAGCGGTGAACCCGTCGCGGACCCGATCCTCGCCCTCTGGAAGGACGACCTTGCCGCACGCGTCGAGTTGCAGCCATTGTCTCGTAGCGAGGTGGGCGAGCTCCTGGCGGCGGTGCTCGGAGGACGCCTCGACGGTTCGGCGCTCCACGCGCTGGAACAGTGGACGGCGGGCAATGTCTTGTTCCTACGCGAGCTCGTGTTGCAGGGGTTCGAGCGAGGCTCGCTGCGCTCCGACGACGACCTCTGGCACTGGGACGGCCCCCTCGAGCCGGGCCCGCGGCTGCGCGACCTGGTGGCTGCGCGTCTCGGGTCGCTCGACGACGCCGAGCGGGACGCGCTCGAGGTGCTCGCCGCGGGAGAGCCGGTGCCGATCGCGTGCGCGGATCAGCTGTTCTCGCGCGACGTGGTCGCTAGCCTCGAACGTCGCGGCTTGGTCCGTTCGCGCACCGAGGCCGGCGGCGTGCAGGTTCGACTCGCACATCCGATGTTCGGTGAGGTCGTTCGAGCCAACGCTCCCGCGTCGCGATTCGACGAGGTGCGACGTCGACTCGCCGACGCCTTTCAGGCGCATGAACAGCTCGGACATGAAAACGCGTTGCGCGTTGCGACCTGGCGGGCAGAGATCGGCGACCAGTCGGATCCGCACGTGTTGACCGATGGCGCGCGTCGCGCGTGGGCCGTGGGCGAGGTCGATCTCGCCGAGCGCCTGGCGCGTTTGGCACTCGACGCCGGTCCCGACTTCGATGCCGCCTACATCCTCGGCGAGGCGCTCGCGGATCAGGGCCGGTTCGAGGAGGCCGTGGACACGTGGCTGGCCGGCGAGGATCTGCCGGCGTCCGACGCGCAGCGGGCGACGTTTGCGGCGGGGCTCGCGGGCATTCTCGTGTTTGCGCTGGGCCGCCCGAGAGAGGCGGCCGACGCCGTGCGGCGCGCTCGGGAAAGAGTCAAGGACTCCGCCGCCCAGCGCGAGTTAGAGGTCGTGGGCACGTTCATCAGCGTCACCTCGGCGACGACGTCCGGGCAGGCCATCGAGCAGGCAACCGCGGCGTTGCAGAGCTCTGCGCTCTCGGAACGGGCGCGAGCCCGGGCCTCGGTAGCCGCCGTGATCGCGTGGACCGAGGCGGGGCGCCTCGACCTTGCTGTGCGCGGGGCCGACGACGCGATCGCGATCTCCGACCGATATTCGGGTGAGCTCGTCGCGACCGGGCAACTTCTGCGCTTGGTCAAAACCCGGGCGCTGTGGCTGGCCGGTGACGTCGACGAGGCGGAGTCCACTGCAACGACCGGGTACGGGCTGGCTCTCGAGCACGCTGACGACAGATCACGCGCGCGCTGGTGCCTCGCGTCCGGTGCCGTCGCCCTGCTTCGTGGACATGCCAGCCGCGCGATCACGCGCCTTGAGGAGGCAGAGCTCGTGCTCCGTGACCAGGACGACGGCTTCCTCCGAGGGGTGCTCGTGTACTTGGCTATGGCCGGCGCGTTGGTCGGGGACCTCGAGCTGGCAGAACGTGCGCTTCATCTTGCTGAGAACTCCAACGCTTCGATGGCTCGAACCTGGGACGTCGACATCGAGCGCGCTCGAGGCTGGTTGTGCATGGCTCGAGGAGAACGCTCGACCGCCGAACGACATGTGTTGGAGGCAGCGCGGGTTGCAGCGCGCCGAGAACAGTGGCCATACGAGGCACTCGCACTCCATGACGGGGCGCGGTTCGCAGCCGCGGATGAGGTTGCCGACCGGCTGCGCGAGCTGGCGACCGTCGTCGACGGGCGACTCATTCCCGCGCTGGCCACGCACGCCGAGGGTCTGGTGCGTGGCGATGGTGAGGCGCTCGACGGCGTCGCCGCGGCTCTGGGCGAGCTCAGGCTCGACCTCTACGCCGCGGAAGCGGCCGCCGCCGCCGCCGGCGCGTATCGATCGGAGAGCAAACGGGCGAGCGCGGCCGCGTCGGCAAACCGCGCCGCCATGTGGACGGAGAACTGTGACGGCGTCCGTACGCCCGCGCTGGCGCGGGCAGATCACGATGACGACCTCACGGCTCGCGAGCGCGAGGTCGCGACGCTCGCGGCGCATGGACTCTCGGATCAGCGGATCGCCGACCAGCTGTTCGTCTCGGTCAGGACGGTGCACGCGCACCTGCGATCGGCGTACGCCAAGCTCGGGATCTCCGGCCGCAGCGAGCTCCCCACGGTCCTCGGGACCAAAGCTGTTAGGAGCGAGTAGGAGCCCCTAGAGGTCGCCGACGCGAAATTCCGTTGCACCGATGTCGCAGCCGTAGAACTGCGGTCGGCTCACGCCGCGCTGGTCGGTGACGAGCGCGCACTGTGATCTTGGGATGGTACGGACCGGCGTGCCGAGGCGCCTCGGTACCGCGCTGCCTATTTTCCTGGCGCCGCCTCGGCGAGCTCGGCCAGCAAATGCACCTGGCTGGCGATGAGCTTGCGCCAGTCGTCGAGGTGCAGGCTCTCGTCCTCGCCGTGGATGCGGCTGCTCGGGTCGGACGGACCGAGCAGGAGCGCGGGGATGCCGCCGAACGCGGCCGCGAACGGCTCCGTGAACGGGATCGACCCGCCGACGCCCATGAAGACCGGGTCAGTCCCGAACCCCGCCCGCAGCGCGCGCTCGCCGGCCTCGAATGCCCAGCCCGTCGGCTCGCTCAGCCAGCCCGGCGCACTCCAGCGGGGGGTCATCTCGAGCTCGAGGCCCCACGGGACCCGCGCCGCGATGTGCTCGTGGAGCAGCCGGTGCGCGCGCTCGGGGTCCTGACCGGGCGCGAGCCGGAAGTTCAGGCGCGCCGTCGCTCGCGCCACGATCTGGTTCGAGGAGCCGGCAATGGGGTGACCGTCGATCCCGATGACGGTGACGGCCGGGCGCAGCCACAGGCGTTCGAACACCGAGATGGTCGGATCGCCCGCGAGCGCCACGCCGTCGCGCAGCCCCCAGGCGCGGCGC
>JBKOZX010000184.1:0-18465 GCA_046726115.1 Actinomycetota bacterium
GTACTGGTCGTCGCGCAGCACGGTGGTCAGCGGGCGGCCGTAGCGCCCGGACGCCACGATGTCGGTGGCCGCCCGGAACACGGGTGCGTGCCGGAGCACGAGGCCGACCTGGTGTGGCACGCGGGCGAGCGCACGGCCCAGGCGCTCGGCCTCGACGAGGCTGGGCGCCAGCGGCTTCTCGCAGAAGATGGCGCGCGAGTGCTCGCACGCGGCCAGCACGGCCTCGAGGTGCGCCGCCGTCCAGGTGCACACCCACACCACGTCGACGTCCGCGACGAGCTCGTTCAGCCGCGGGCACGGTCGGGCGTCGTGATGGCGGGCGAGCTCGGCCGCGCGGTCGCCGTCGGTGTCGTATGTCGCCACGACGGTGGCGTCGATCAGGCCGGCGTCGCCGAGCTGACGGAGCGCGAACGAGTGCACGGTGCCGATGTGCCCGCACCCGACGATCCCGATGCGGATCACCCGGGCTCCGCCCCGTGCTCGGGGGCGGAGTCGGCCGGGTCTACGAGCGCCGCCGGACCGACCGCGCCCGCACCGAAGCGTCGCCGGACGGCATCCTTCGACTGCTCCACCGCCCGTTGCCGGCTGCGGGCGTCGCGCCGAGCGTCGTCACGGCCGTCGGCGTCCGGGTCGAGCGGGAGCCGCTCTTGCGCGCCCGTGCCGTCGAGCTCGTCGAGCTGCTGCATCGACACGCCCAGCAGCCGGAACCCGTCGTGCATCTCGACCGCGTCGAGGAGCTCTCGGGCGACGGAGGCAATCTCGCCCGCGATGTCGGTCGGCTCGGGAAGTGTGCGCGATCTGGTGATCGTGCGGAAGCTCGCGTATCGGAGTTTGAGCTGCACGGTGCGCCCCACGAGGTGTGCCTCGCGCATGCGCTGGGCGACGCTCTCGGACATGCGGAGCAACTCGCGCTGCAGCGCCTTCCGATCCGAGATGTCGGTCGGGAACGTCTCCTCGTGCCCGACGGACTTCGTGACGCGATCCGGCTGGACACCCCGGTCGTCGCGGTTCCACGCCAGCGCATGCAGGTGCCGACCGTGCGCGTCGCCCACCGTGTGCACCAGCGTGTCCTCCGGGACGGCGGCGAGATCGCCGATCGTGCGGACGGCGAGCTGCTCGAGTCGGCGGCGCGTGGCCGGGCCGACACCCCACAGGCGGCTCACGTCGAGCGGATGCAGGAACGCCAGCTCGGTCCCCGGCTCGACGACGACGATGCCGTCGGGCTTGGCCTGCTCGCTGGCGAGCTTGGCGATGTGCTTCGTGGTCGCCACGCCGACCGACGCGGTCAGACCGGTCTCGGCTGTGATGCGGTGCCGGAGCGCGACCGCGATCTCGGGACCCGCTCCGTGCAGTCGACGGGCTCCGGCGATGTCGAGGAACGCCTCGTCGAGCGCGATCGGCTCGACGAGCGGTGTGACGTCACGCAGGATCGCCATGACGGCGCGGCTCGCGTCGCCGTACGCGTCGAAGCGTGGCGCGAGGAACACTGCGTCGGGGCACGCCCGCCGGGCGCGGCCCATCGGCATGGCCGAGTGGATCCCGAACCGGCGCGCCTCGTAGCTCGCGGCGGCGACGACCCCGCGCCGGCCCAGCCCTCCGACGACGACGGGCCGGCCGCGCAGGCTCGGATCCGCGAGCTGCTCGACCGACGCGTAGAACGCGTCGAGATCGACATGGAGGATGGTGGGCTCAGTCGCGGACGCCACCATGGCGGTCGGTGCGCGTGACCTCGAGCGCGGCGCGTGCCGTGCCGCGAACTTCGTAGCAGTAGCGGCGAACGCTCTCCGGCCCCCACGGCCCGGCCAGCCAGTCGGCGATCGGCTCGCCGACCCACGGGTGGCAGCGCTCCAGCATCTCGCCCGCCTCCGCGGTGGCCACGAACGCGGCCTCGACGACGATGCCGTCGGGGTCCGCCACCTGCACCTCACCCTCGTAGTCGACGGCACGGTGCACCTCGCAGCGCATGACCCAGCCGAGGTCGGGCGCGACCGCCTCGACCTCGTAGAGGGGTCCCTCCCATCTCGTGACGCGCAAGCCGGTCTCCTCTTCGACCTCACGCGTGAGGCCGGCGAGCACGGAGCCGTCCTCGGCGTCGATCACGCCGCCCGGTGTGCTCCAGTCCTCGTGACCGCCTCGCCGCTGGTTGCGCACGAGCAGCAAGCGGCCGTCCGACTCGACAAGTGCGCCGCCGACGACCCACTCGCGCATGGTCTCGGCCATGGCCTCAGTGTGGCACGCGCATGGTTCCGCAGCCGCCGCCCGCCGTACCATCGCCGACCGGCGCCGCAAAGCCGGAACTTGCGACGGCGAATTGGAGAGTATGGCCGACGAACCGATGAGTAACGGTGCAGGCGAGTCCGGTGATTCGGGCGATGCACTCGTCCCGGCCGGGCTGCCTTCTCGCGGCGCGTACGTGCTCGCGTTCTTGAGCGTGGTGATGGCGGGCGCGTTCGGCGGGATCATCGGCTACGGCCTCGTCGACGTGGGTTGCAGCGGCGACTGCGGGGCCGCGGTCGTCGTCGGGCTCGCGGTCGGGGCGATCATCGGCGCGGGCGGCGTCGGCATCGTGGCCGTGCTTGTCCTGCGGGCGATGGCCGAGTGGGAGCGCGGCGGCAAGCGCGCGCGGTAGGTCCTCTTAGCCGCCGAAGCTGAGGCGGCGGAATCCCTCCGCGTAGGCGACGCCGGCTTCGCGCCCGGCTTCCTCGGCCCGATCGCGCAGGAACTGCCGGAACCACTCGCCGGTCTCGGTGAGCTGGCTGGCGTGACAGAACAAGGCGTCGATCTTGCGCTCCAGTGTGGCGCTGATGTCGACCCAGCAGTTCGGCTCGAGCGTTCCCGAGAGGTACACGGACTGGACGTGGTGCACGTCCAAGCCCTCGGCGAGGTGGTCGGCGAAGTAGTGCGGGTTCCCCGCCGCCGGCGCGACCGCGTCGAGCGTCGCCCAGCCGGTGATGCGGTGGTCGTGGTGGTTGAAGTACCGGTCGCCGAAGAACACCGCCGTCGGATCGGGGCACAGCACGACCTGGGGTCGTAGCTCGCGGACGTAGCGGGTGACGGCGGCGCGGAGCGCCTGGTCGTCGGGGAGCTCGCCGTCGTGGTAGCCGAGGTGGAAGTGCCCGGTGAAGCCCAGGAGGGCGGCGGCCTTCGCCGTCTCCTCGACTCGGAGGCGGGCGAGCTTGGCGAGGTCGGCGTCGGGGTCCTGGGTCCCCTTGTCGCCCCGCGTCGTGATCAGCACCCACACGTCGGCGCCGGCTTCGGCCCACCTCGCGAGGGTGCCGCCGGCCGAGATCTCGGGATCGTCGGGATGCGCGTAGACGGCGAGTGCGCTGGCCGGGATCTCGGTGTCGGTCGGCATCCCGCGCCCAGCGTAACGAGCGGGCGCCGACGCCGGACCGCGCTACCAGGTCAGCTCGAGAACCTGCCGCATGGTCGCCTCGAACGTGGCGTCGTCCATCGAGTTGCGCGCCGCCAGCACCATGTCGGCATCGGCGCCGACGGGCCACCGCAGCTTGTCCTCGGTGCCCTCGACGGCGTCGGCGATCACCTGCGCGACCGGTTCCGCACCCGCCGGCGAATCGTCGCCGCGGAGCTTCTCGAACGCGACGGACCATTCGCGATCGAGCTGGTCGTACGGCGGGTCGTCGAGGCCGAAGCGCGGTTCCTTGCCCTGGAACTCGGTCTCGTAGTAGCCGGGCTCGATCAGAGCGACGCGCAAACCGAAGTGCCCGACCTCGTAGTGCAACGCCTCGGAGACGGCCTCGAGCGCGTGCTTGGTCGCCGAGTACGCGCCACCGATCGGGCCGGTGACGAGCCCGGCGAGCGACGTGACGTTCACGATCGTGCCGCTCCCCCGCTCGCGCATCTGCGGCAGCACGGCCTGGATCATGCGCACGGCGCCGAGGACGTTCGTCTCGAACATGCGTCGGAACTCGTCGACCGGCGTGCGCTCGATCGCGCCCTGGATGCCGAACCCCGCGTTGTTCACGAGTGCGTCGACCTGCCCGACGGCAGCGATGACCTCCGCGTCCGTAGCGTCGTCGTCGACGTCGAGACGCAGCTTCTGGGTCACGTCGAGATCTTCGAGCGTGTCGGGCCGGCGGGCGGTCGCGATGGCGTCGTGGCCCCGCTTCGTCAGCTCGACGGCGGCGGCGCGACCGAAACCGGTCGAGCAACCGGTGATGAGGACCCGTGCCATGTGTCTCCCCCGCTGTTAGTCGTGCGCAACGCCCGCGAGCGTCTTCAACACGCGCTCGAGGTCAGCGTCGTCGACGTCCTTGTGGGTGGCGAACCGTACCGTACGAGCATCGATCGTGCCGCCGCGGATGCCGTCCGCGTCGAGCCGTGACAGCAGATCGCGGGGAAGGCGATCGGCGACGGCGCACACGATGTTCGTCTCGACCGCGGCGGGCGCGACCGAGCCCGGCCAGTGCTCGGCCACGACCTCGGCCAAGCGGCGCGCACGCCGGTGGTCGTCCGCCAGGCGCTCGATCATCGAGTCGAGCGCGACGAGTCCCGCCGCCGCGATCACGCCCGCCTGGCGCATCGCGCCGCCGAGCCGCTGGCGGTGTTCGCGTGCCATTGCGATCATGTCGCGCGGTCCGCACAGTACGGAACCCACCGGCGCGGCGAGCCCCTTCGACACGCAGAACATCACCGCCGTCGCCGGCGCCGCGAGCTCCCGGGCGGGAACCCCGAGCGCGACCGACGCGTTCCAGATGCGCGCACCGTCGCAGAAGAGCGGGATGCGGCGTGGGTCGACAACGCTTGCCACCGCTCGCACCTCGTCGACGCGCCACGGCCGGCCACAGGCCGCCATGTGCGTGTTCTCGATCGCGACGAGTGACACCGCCGCCGAGTGGTGAGCGCCGTCCTCGATGGTGTCGGCGAGCGCGTTCGTATCGAGAAGCCCGTCGTCGTCCGGGAACGGATGCATCTGGACGGACGAGTTCCACGCCGCCGCGCCGGCCTCGTAGCGGAACACGTGCGCTCGCTCCGCACACAGGACCTCGGTGCCGGGACGCGCGAGCACGCGTATGGCGAGCTGATTCGCCATCGTGCCCGACGGGACGTACAGGCCAGCTTCCTTCCCGAGAAGCTCGGCGGCGCGCGCCTGGAAGCGGTTGACCGTGGGGTCCTCGCCGTACACGTCGTCGCCGACCTCGGCGTCGGCCATGGCGCGGCGCATCTCCGGCGTCGGCGTCGTGACCGTGTCCGAGCGAAGGTCGATGCGCCCGTCAGGCGAGGGCATGGACAGATCCTATGGCTGCCGTCGCCCGGGCTACGCGGCGGTCAGTCGGCCTCGATGGGACGGATCAGCCCCTCCTGGATCACGGTGATCGCGAGCGTGCCGTCGCGGCAGAAGATCGAGCCTTGCGCCAACCCGCGAGCGCGTGACGCCGTGGGACTGGTCTGGTGGTACAGGAGCCAATCGTCGGCCCGGAACGGGCGATGGAACCACATCGCGTGGTCGAGGCTGGCGATCATGTACTGCTGCTCGCGGTATGAGATCGCGTGGGGGAACATCGCAGTGTCGAGCAGCGTGAGGTCCGACGCGTAGGCCACAACGCACTCATGGATCAGCGGCACCTCTGGGAGCTCGCCGTTCGACCGGATCCAGACGTCCTGCTGCGGCTCCCGGGGCGTCGGGTCGAGCCAGCGGGGATCGTCGACCGGCCGCGAGTCGATCGGCCGCTCCCGCACGAGCCACTGCGCGAGATCGGGCCCCAGCCGCTCGAGATACGGCTCCACGCGCTGCTGCCACGTGGGCAACTCGTCGGGAGCGGGGACGGTCGGCATCGGCATCTGGTGGTCGGGGCCGTTCTCGACGATCTGGAACGACGCCGCGAGGTTGAAGATCGCGCGCCCGTGCTGGATCGCCACGACCCGGCGGGTGGTAAAGCTCTTCCCGTCGCGGATGCGATCGACCTCGTACACGATCGGGATGTTGGGATCGCCGGGACGGAGGAAGTAGGCATGGAGCGAGTGCACCGGGCGGTCCTCACCGACCGTGCGACCGGCGGCGACGAGCGCCTGCGCCGCGACCTGCCCGCCGAACACACGCTGGCGGTCCTCGTGCGGGCTCAGCCCGCGAAAGAGGTTGACCTCGAGATCCTCGAGCTCGAGCAGCGCCAGCAACTCGTCGAGCGCGTCGCCCACTTTCCTCTCCTCCCTTTGATCGGATGCTACGTGCGCCGCCGGGCTCAGCCGAAGAACACGCTGGCGACGTCGTAGAGCTTCCGGTCGACGGTCTTGAGCTCGCGCACGCCTTCTTCGATCGGCACGCGGATGATGTCGGCAGCGAGCAACGCCACCATCACGCCAAACTCGCCGTCGTTCACGGAGTCGATGGCCTCGATGCCGAACCGCGTGGCGAGGACCCGGTCGTACGCGGTTGGAGTGCCGCCTCGCAGCACGTGTCCCAGAATCGTGACGCGGGTCTCGAACCCGGTCCGTCGTTCGATCTCGGGCGCGAGGTCGTTGCTGATCCCGCCCAGGCGGACGTGACCGAACTCGTCGGCCTCCGCCGACTGCAGCGCCATCGTTCCCTCGACAGGAACAGCGCCTTCGGCAACGACCACGATCGAGAAGTTGGCGCCCCGCCGGTGTCGGTGTTGGATGCGGTCACATACCTCGCCGATGTCGAACGGCTCCTCGGGGATGAGGATGACGTCACCGCCGCCGGCAATTCCCGAGTACGTGGCGATCCAACCGGCGTGTCGGCCCATCACTTCGACGACCATGACGCGGTCGTGGCTCTCCGCCGTCGTGTGCAGACGGTCGATGGCGTCGGTGGCGATCTGCACCGCCGTGTTGAATCCGAACGTGAAATCCGTGGCCGACAGATCGTTGTCGATCGTCTTGGGCACGCCGACGAGGTTCACACCGTCGGCGCCCAGCTTGGCGGCGACGCCGAGCGTGTCCTCGCCACCGATCGGGATCAGCGCATCGATCCGCTCCCGCTCAATCGTGTCGTGCACTCGCGCGACGCCGTCCTCGGTCTTGTACGGGTTCGTGCGCGAGCTTCCGAGGATCGTGCCCCCACGGTGCAACAAACCGCGCGTGTTCGCGGTTGTGAGGTCGATCGTGTCGCACTCGATCACCCCTCGCCAGCCGTGACGGAACCCGACGAGATTGTGTCCGTAGACA
Source organism: Actinomycetota bacterium (assembly GCA_046726115.1). Taxonomy (GTDB): domain Bacteria; phylum Actinomycetota; class Acidimicrobiia; order IMCC26256; family JACDBD01; genus JALZAA01. The sequence goes on from JBKOZX010000184.1 coordinate 7,147, forward strand.
CCCTCGCCCTTGCGCACCACGGCTCGGATCACCGCGTTGAGGCCCGGGCAGTCGCCGCCGCCGGTGAGTACCCCGATCCGCATCTGCACCTCCGCCACCGCGTCTCCCTTCTCCCGGGAGCCTCGTCCATCCTGCCCCAGCGACGGTGAGACGGGGAAGGCCGGAGAGCGGCCGGTAGCCTTCGCTGCGTTCAGGGAACGGAAAGGGCGTCATGGGCCGCAAGCGGGTGCGCGAGCAGATCGTGGCCGCCTCGAGACCGTCGCTGACCAGCGGCGAGTTCATCAGCTCGTGCGGCCCGGTGTGGGCGACGGAGTGCGGCGGACGCGTCCCACTCCTCTTCCGAGGCCGCTCGCTGCATTACCTCGCGGTCACCGACCAGCGGCTCATCCTGTTCCGTGCGCCGGGTCGGCGCCATGCGATCAGACCTCGCCACTTGCTCATGGCCAAGCGCCATTCGACGTTCCGGCTCGACAAGACCCGTCGCTTCGCACCGATGTTCCAGCTGCGGGTCCGCGACGCCGGCGAGCGACAGATTGCGCTCGAGTTCCGACCTCGCGATCGCAAGATGGGCCGCGAGCTCGCGTCCTTGCTCGGCTGGGGTCGACGGCAGCTCCCTCGGGGCGATCTGTGACCGACGAGTGAGCGTCTGCCTCGCGATCGACGCCGGGACGACCGGCGTCCGGGCGTTCGCGGTCGATGACACGGGCCGGCCTGTGGGCTGGTCGTACCGCGAGTTCCCGCAATACTTCCCGCAGCCGGGGTGGGTCGAGCACGACCCCGACGAGATCTGGGCCGCCACGACCGACACGCTCGCCGAGGCGCGGGCGAAGCTCGAGGCCGACGGGCGCACGATCGCGACGATCGGCATCACGAACCAGCGCGAGACGGCGGTGGTCTGGGACCGGCGCACCGGCCGTCCCCTGCACCGGGCGATCGTGTGGCAGGACCGCCGCACGGCCGGGCGCTGCGACGAGCTGCGAGCCGCGGGCCAGGAGCCCTTCGTTCGCGAACGCACCGGGCTCGTGCTCGATCCCTACTTCTCCGCGACCAAGCTCGAATGGCTGCTCACGCACGGCGGTGTGCCCACGGGGCCGGACCTCGCGTTCGGCACCGTCGATGCATGGATCCTGTGGCGGCTGACCGGTGGGCCCGACGGCGGCGTGCACGCAACCGACCCGTCGAACGCCAGCCGCACGCTCCTCTACGACATCGACGCCGGCGCGTGGTCCGACGAGCTCTGCGCGCTGTTCGGCGTGCCGCGCGCGTGCCTGCCCGAGGTCCGTCCCAGCAGCGGCCGGTTCGGCACGACCAAGGCGGTGCGCGCCGCCGGGCTCGAGGTGCCCGTGAGCGGCATCGCCGGCGACCAGCAAGCCGCGTTGTTCGGGCAGGCATGCTTCGAGACGGGCATGACGAAGAACACGTACGGCACCGGCTCGTTCGTGCTCATGAACCTCGGGCCGTCGCACCCACCGCCGACGGAGGGGTTGCTCACGAGTGTCGCGTGGGACCTCGGCGGCACCGTCGCCTACGCGATGGAGGGCTCGATCTTCGTCACCGGGGCCGCCATCCAGTGGTTGCGCGACGAGCTCGGCCTCATCGCCGACGCGGCCGAGACCGGTCCGCTGGCTGCCAGCGTCCCCGACAGCGGCGGAGTCGTCTTCGTCCCCGCGTTCACCGGGCTCGGATCACCGTGGTGGGACCCGTACGCACGCGGCTCGGTGTTCGGGCTCACACGCGGCTCCGGTCGCGCCCAGGTCGCGCGCTCGGTTGTCGAGTCGATGGCGTGGCAGACCCGCGACGTCGTCGATGCGATCACCGCCGCCGCCGGCATCCAGATCAGCGAGCTGCGTGTCGACGGCGGCGCGAGCGTGATGGACGTGCTGTGCCAGTTCCAGGCCGACGTCCTCGGGGTCCCCGTACGACGTCCGACCGTGAAGGAGACGACCGCACTGGGCGCCGCCTACCTGGCCGGCTTGGCCGAGGGCGTGTGGTCGTCGCCGACCGAGGCGGCGGCGAGCTGGGCCGAGGAGACCGCCTTCGAGCCGTCGATGCCGAGCGACGACGTCGCCCGCCGGTATGACGAGTGGCACCGTGCCGTCGAGCGCGCCCGGGGCTGGGCGACCGAAGACGCCTGAGCGCTACGCGACCGCCGCTTGCTCGAGCGTGGCCAGCGGGACGGGCTCGACCGGGACGTCCTCCGCCTTCTTCGTGGCGTACGTGTCGACGTACTCGTAGCCGGAAAGCTGCCGGAGCTCGAACATCACCTCGTCGGTGATCTGACGCAGCACCATCCGGTCCTGCTCGCGCCCGGCGTACCGGTCGACCGTGACGGGGTCGCCGAAGGTGATCTTGACCGTGCGGAACAGCCGCGGGAGCTTGCGCCCGATCGGGTTGATCTCGTCGGTGCCGACCATCCCGACGGGCACGATCGGCGCGCCCGTGCGCAGCGCGAGGCGCGCCACGCCGGTGTGCCCGCGGTGCAGGTGCCCGTCCCGGGTGCGCGTGCCTTCGGGGTAGATCCCGAACACCTGCCCGTGCTCGAGCACCTCGGTGGCCGATGCGAGCGCGCGCTCGCTCGCGCTCCCGCCCTCGCGCCGGATCGGAATCTGGCCGACGCCGCGGAAGAACCACGCGGTCTTCTTGTCGTCGAAGTACTCGGCCTTGGCGACGAACGTCACGCGACGCCGGATCACGAGCGGGAGGAACAGCGAGTCCATGAAGGACCGGTGGTTGGCGGCGAGGATGACCGGCCCGCGGGGCGGCACGCGGTCGCGGCCGTCGATCCGCACCCGATAGAAGAGACGCAGGATCGGCGTGAGGATCGCCTTGATGATCCAGTACAGCACCGCTCCCCCTCGACTCCGCCTCGACCGTCTGGCGGCGTGCTGAAGCCTACGTGACGGGTCGAAGTCGAACGTTCTTGACCGAACGGTCAAGTGCTCGTACCCTCCGGGCAACTTCGGGAGAAGCACAGGGATGCGGCGGAAGCTCACGCAACGGGGCAAGGAGCGCCGGCTCCAGCTCATGGACCACTCGGCCAAGCTCTTCGCCGAGCGCGGGTACCACCCGACCTCCGTCTCCGACATCGTCGAGAGCCTCGGCGTCGGCAAGGGCGTCTTCTACTGGTACTTCTCCTCGAAGGAGGAGCTGCTCTCGGAGATCCTGCGCGAGGCGCACCAGGACCTGCGCCGCCGCCAGCAGCAGGCGATCGTCGACGAGCCCAACCCGGTCGTGCGCATCGAGCTCGGGATCCGCGCCACGATCGACTGGTTCCTCGAGCACCGCACGTACTTCACGCTGTTCCAGTTCGCGGCCAGCGATGAGCGGTTCGCTCCGGTGCTGCGTCGCAATCACGACGTCGCGATCGCCGACGCGGTGCGCCACATCAAGGAAGCCATCGTCGACGGGCTCATCGCCGATCAGAACCCCGAGATGCTCGCCGAAGCGATCTTCGGCACCATCAACCAGCTCACCCACACCTACCTCTTCGAGCGCAGCGAGCCCGTCGAGCGCACCGCCGACGCCACCGTCAGCTTCTGCCTCCACGGGCTTGTGGGGAAGTAGCAGGGGGCGGGCGGCGGCGGTCAGTCGCCGACGACGACTTACGCAACCGTGGAGGAGGAGGCGATCTCGGCCGCCGCCGTCCGCCGATGCGGTCCGGCGGAGGCGCACCCGGCTTGCTCAACCGAGCTTCGTGAGCGCGCGGCGGATGCCGCGGACGGCCTGGCCGATGCGCTGCTCGTTCTCGACGAGCGCGAAGCGCACGAACCCCTCGCCACCGGGACCGAAGCCGACGCCGGGTGAGACCGCGACCTTGGCTTCCGGCACGAGCATCTTGGCGAACTCGAGGCTGCCCATCTCCTCGTACGGCTCGGGGATCTGCGCCCACACGAACATGGTTCCGCGCGGCCGCTCGATCTCCCATCCCGCGCGTGCAAGACCGTCGATCAGAGCATCGCGCCGCCCCGTGTACACGCGGTTCACCTCGAGGGGATAGTCGGGAGCCTCGTTCATCGCGACGATCGACGCGATCTGGATCGGTTGGAACGTCCCGTAGTCGAGGTAGCTCTTCAGCTTGGCCAGCGCGGCCACGACCTCTGCGTTGCCGAGTACGAACCCCATGCGCCACCCGGCCATCGAGAACGACTTCGTGAGCGTGTACAGCTCCACCGCCACGTCGGCCGCGCCCGGCACCTGCAGGATCGACGGCGGCTCGTAGCCGTCGAAGCCGAGGTCGGCGTAGGCGAAGTCGTGCACCAGCAGGACGTCCCGCTGCTTCGCGAACTCGACCATGCGCGTCATGAACTCGAGGTCGACGCACGCGGTCGTCGGGTTGTGCGGGAACGACAGCACGATGACCCGCGGGCGAGGCCAGGACTGCTCCCACGCCTCGAGCAGGTTCGCGAAGAAGTCCTCCTCGGGGCCGAGGCGGACGTGGCGCACCTCGGCGCCGGCGAAGATCGGGCCCCAGATGTGGATCGGGTACGACGGGCTCGGAACGAGCGCGGCGTCACCGGGCCCGAGCAGCGTCCACATGAGGTGCGAGTAGCCCTCTTTGGCGCCGATCGTGGTGCAGGCCTGCGTCTCGGGGTCGAGCTCGACACCGAACCGGCGCCGGTACAGGTCGGCGACGGCGAGGCGCAGCTTCGGGATCCCGCGGCTCGCGGAGTACCGGTGGTTGCGCGGGTTGCGGACCGCCTCGCACAGCTTGTCGACGGCGACCGGTGGAGACGGAATGTCGGGATTGCCGAACCCGAGGTCGATGACGTCCTCACCGGCGCGGCGCGCATCCATCTTCAGCGTGTCGATCGTGGCGAAGACGTACGGCGGCAGGGCGTTGATGCGCCGGAATTCCACGGAACACGACGGTACCAGGCGGTCTCCGCGACCTCCGGTAGGGTTTCGATGCCATGCCGCCGATCGACGCCGTTCTCCTGGATGTCGGCGGCGTCCTCGTCCTTCCGGATCACGAGCGGATCGCGGGCGCGCTCGCCCGGGCCGGCGTGCCCGCGGACCCCGAACGCCTCGACCGCGCGCACTACGCGGGCGTTGCCGCGCTGACGGAGTTCACCGAGGGTGATCGTGAGATCTGGGTGGCCTACAACCGCGCGTACGCACGCGCGTGCGAGGTGCCCGAGGAAGCGCTCGGCGACGCCGTCGAACACCTGCTGAACGAGTTCGCGACGGGTGAGGTGTGGGACCGGACCATTCCCGGTACGACAGACGCGTTGCGTGAGATCGGCGGGCTCGGCATCCCGATGGCGATCGTCTCGAACGCGGACGGGAACTGCGAGCAGCGGTTGCGCGACGCCGCGATCTGTCAGCTCGGCCCGGGCGCCGGGGTCGACGTGGCGGCGATCCTCGACTCGACGGTGGTCGGCGTCGCGAAGCCCGACCCACGCATCTTCGAGCTCGCGCTCGAGGTGCTCGACGTCGCACCCGAGCGTGTGATCCACGTCGGCGACACACCCGGTGCCGACGTCGACGGTGCGCGCGCCGCCGGCGTGCACCCGGTGCTCATGGACCCCTACGACTTGCACCCCGATCTCGACGTCGAGAGGGTCGCGTCGTTGGCGGACGTGGTCGACCTCGTCCGGGCCCGCCGGGCCGCCTGACCGACGACGCTGCCAGTCGCGCGGTCTGTGCGGCCGGGTACGCTCGCCCGTCGCAGCTCGACACGGAGAGGACGGTATGCGTCGTCTCGTCCGCGCTTGGCCGCTGATCGCCCTGCTCACCGCCGCCACGCTGGTGGCGTGCTCGAACGACTCCGGTTCGAAGAAGGCGAAGCCGAAGGCCACGACCGCCACCACAACTACTACCGCCACGTCGGCGGCACCCACCACCGCCGCCAACGATCCCGCCTCGTGCATCCGTGGGAAGTTCCGCTTCACCCGGATGGACTACGACGGGCCGGTGAACACCCAGTTCGGGCCGACCACGATCATGGGCGGGATCGGCGGGCGCCGCATCGAGCTGAAGCCCGACAACACGTTCCACTTCACCGACGACGGCTCCGACAAGGTGCAGTTCTCGTTGCAGGGGAACCCACCGACGAACGGGACGGCCGTCCTCAAGGCGCAGTCCGACGGAACGTTCGTCCCGACCGCACAGACGGCGAACTTCAACATCACCGCGTTGAGCGGCACGCTCGTGCTCACGCTCCAGAACGGCTCGATGATCAACATCCCGCTCCCGCCCGACGGGGCCGGGGTCAAGGAGACATTCGGGCTCAACGGTGACGCGAACTACACGTGCGAGGGCAACACGGTGACGTTCCGGTTCCCGACCCTGACGATCGCTCTACAGCGAGTCTGACGAAGGGGGCTGGCGGGCTACGCACCGACCGGCGTGAACCGAACCGGCATGTGCTTGATGCCGTTGATCAGGTTCATGTGGAGCCGCTCGACGGGGCCGGTCACCTCCATGTCCGCCAGGATCGGCCGTAGCTCCTCGAACATGCAGTTGATCTCGTACCGGGCGAGGTTGGCGCCGAGACAGAAATGCGGTCCGCGACCGCCGAACGCGACGTGCTCGTTCGGCTCGCGGTCGACGTCGAACGTGTGGGGATCCGGGAACTGGTCGGGGTCGCGGTTCGCGGCCGGATACCACAGCGTGACCTTGTCGCCGGCCTTGACAGAGACGCCGCGAATCTCGGTGTCCCGCGTCGCGGTACGGCGGAAGTAGTTGACCGGGCTCACGTACCGCAGCATCTCCTCGACCGCGACCGAGACGCCCTCGGGCGCGCCCAGGAACCGCTCGCGCTGGTCGGGGTGCTCGATCAGCGCCAGCGTCCCCCCGGTGATGAGGTTGCGCGTGGTCTCGTTGCCCGCCACCGCGAGCAGCAAGAAGAAGACGTTGAACTCGAGGACGGTGAGCTTCTCGCCGTCGACCTCGCCCGTGAGCAACAGCGTCACGATGTCCTCGCCGGGATCGGCCAGCCGTTCCTCGGCGAGATTCTGCGCGTACGCGTAGAGCTCGGCCGCGACCTCCTGGACGTCGCTGTCGGCCCCGTACTCGGGGTCCTCGGCGCCAACCATCCGGTTGGACCACTCGAAGACCTTGTGGCGATCCTCCTGCGGGACACCGATCAGCTCGGCGATGACGATGAGCGGCAGATCGGCCGCGACCTCGGTCACGAAGTCGATCTCACCTTGCGGGGCGGCGCGGCCCACGATCTCCTTGGCCGCCGCCCGCACCTTCTCTTCGATCGACCTGATGTGCCGGGGCGTGAACATCCGGCTCACCAGCTGGCGGAGGCGGGTGTGTCGGGGCGGGTCCTGGTTGATGAGCATCAACCGCGTTCCCTCGTCCACGGGCCCGATGAACGCCCCGCCTTCGTACGACGAGAACGTCTCGGGGTCGCGTTCGACCGCCATGACGTCGTCCCACTTGGTCAGCGCCCAGAACCCCGGGCCGTCGAGCTCGACGTGGTCGATCCACGCCACCGGGTGCTCGCGGCGCAGGAAGTCGAAGTACTCGTGGGGCGGGCCGCTGAGGAAGGTGCGCCCGTCGGCGAGGTCGACGTCGTGGATGCGCATTCGTTTCTTTTGTCGCCCTCTGTGTCGCTCTCTTTGCCGCTCTCTTTGTCGCCGTTGCAAGCTCCGGCTCTGCCGCGACGATCGGCAAAGCCGTCGACGCCGCCGTCGCGGCGCAATCTAGCCGCGAAGGGGCCCCAGCTAGAATCCGTTCTAGTTTCTGCCAACCACAAAGCCCCGAGGTGCGACCGATGCCCGAGCTGCTCGACCTCAGCACCAAGCACTGCCGCGTCGAGCGCGACGGGCACGTCGTCATCCTCACGATGGACCGGCCCGAGGCGCGCAACGCGCTGAGCCCCGACATGCTCGTCGGGCTCGCCGACGGGTTCGACTACGTGGATCGCGAGCCCGAGGTGCGGGTGGCGATCCTCACCGGCGCCGGCGGTCACTTCTCGTCCGGCGCCGACCTGAAGGCGATGTCGAAGCCGCCCGACAGCGAGCACGTGCGATCGCGGCTGGCCGAGGACCCCAACCTGCACTGGAAAGCGCTGCTGCGCGACTACCGGCTGTCGAAGCCGCTTGTCGCCGCGGTCGAGGGCTACGCCGTCGCCGGCGGCACGGAGATGCTCCAAGGGACCGACATCCGGGTCGCGGCCGAGACCGCCACGTTCGGCGTGTGGGAGGCGAAGCGCGGGCTTTTCCCGCTCGGCGGCTCCGCCGTGCGCCTGCCCCGCCAGATCCCGTACACGCGCGCCATGGACATCCTGCTCAGCTGCCGGCCCGTGACCGCGTACGAGGCGCGCGACCTCGGCCTCATCGGCCGCGTGGTGCCCGAGGGCCATGCGCTCGGCGTGGCGAGGGCGGTCGCCGACCAGGTCGCCGCCAACGGGCCGCTCGCCTGCCAGGCCATCCTGCGCGCCTGGCGCGACACCGAAGGCCTTCCCGACACCGAGGCGATGCAGATCCAGGACAAGATCGGCTGGGAGGTGTTCGCGAGCGAGGACGCGCAGGAAGGCCCGCGCGCGTTCGCCGAGAAGCGCCCGCCGCAGTACAAGGGCAGGTGATGGGCGAGCCCGAACGGGCGGCGCCCGGCGAGCCCTTCGTCACGGAAGGGCGCGTCCGACTCGCCGAGGCCGTCCGCCACCTCATCGACGCCGCGCTCACCGCCGAGGACGCGACCACCGACCAGCTCGCGGCCGCGGCCGACGACGTCGAGCGGATCGCCGCCGACCTGCACGGCCGGGAGGAGCTCGGAGCGCGTCCGTCCGGGGTGCGGGGTCGCGCCGAGCAGTCGCACGACGACTATCTGCCGCGCAGCCCGCTCGTCGGCGAGGTGAGCCCGCTCGCGCCGCCCCTGGAGTACGAGTACCGCGACGGCAAGCTCTTCGGGCGGGGCGTCTTCCACGCCGCGTACGAGGGACCGCCGGGCTACGTGCACGGTGGGTGGATCGCGCTGGCGTTCGACGAGATGCTGGGCATGGCGAACATCGCAAGCGGGCACCCCGGCATGACCGGACGGCTCAGCGTTCGCTACCGGCGACCGACGCCCTTGCACCGACCCGTCACGATCGAGAGCTGGACCGAGCAGGTCGACGGCCGGCGCATCGTCACCCGCGGGACGCTCGCCGTCGACGGGGCGGTGACCGCCGAGGCCGAGGGGCTCTTCGTCATCATCGACCTGGAGAGGGCGCTCGAATACTTCGGCGATCGTGCCTACGAGCGGCGACAGGTCGTCGATCCCCTGCCGTAGACCGACGGGGCGCGAGCACCTCAAGGTCGATGTCCCGTAAAATACGGGTCTGACGAGTTGGGGCGGGATGAACCGACGAGAGTTCTTGCGAACGGCGGGCCTCGTCGGCGGGGCCGCGGTGGTGGGTGGCCCGACCCTGCTCAGTAGCGGTAGCTCGGCGAGCGCGGCGGCCCCTGCGCCGCCGCACGTTCCGCACGACAGCGTCCTGAACCATCTGGCGTCGGAGTGCCCGGTCGACACCGTCGTCGTGCTCATGATGGAGAACCGGTCGTTCGACCATTACTTCGGTCACCTGGGCTCCGACCAGCAGTACCTCGACGAGGGTCGCCGTCGGTACGGCAAGGACTTCACGATCGACGGCAAGATCGACCTGCACTACCGCGACGTGACCGGCCGGCAGATCGCGACGACGCATCTCCGCAAGCTCGGCGACGAGCCCAACCCGTTCCGCGGCTGCATGCACAATGACCCCGGGCACGGGTGGAACGCGGCCCGTGCGCAGCGCGACAACGGCTTCCTCGGCGCGGGCAGCGGGAACGACAGGTTCGCCACCAGCTACTACCTCAGTGAGGACATCCCCATTCAGGCGGCCATGGCACGCCGGTTCACGGTGATGGACCGCCACCACGCGTCGCTGCTGGGCCCGACGTGGCCGAACCGCCAGTACCTTTACTCGGCGCAGTCGGAAGGGCTGAAGAAGAGCCTGCACCCGCTCGACGTCGGGCAGTACAGCTCCCCGACCATCTTCGACCGCCTCGCGCAGGCCGGTGTCCAAGCCCGCGAGTACTTCCAGAACGTCCCCTCGGCCAGCATGTGGGGCACGCGCATGACACCGTACCTCCGTTCCGTTGACCAGTTCTGGTACGACGCCAACGCCGGCACCCTCCCGAACGTCACGTTCCTCACGCCGAGTATGGGCCGGCCCGACCGGACCGATGACCACCCGCAGGGCGACGTCACCCTCGGCCAGCGGTTCATCGAGGCCGCGTTCTCGGCATTCGTGCGGTCGCCGCAGTGGCAGCGGGGCGCGTTCATCCTGACGTACGACGAGTGGGGCGGCTTCTTCGACCACGTCAAGCCGCCCGTCGTGGCCGACGACCGCGCGAGCAAGAACGACCAGAACGACTTCGGGCAACTCGGCTTCCGCGTCCCCGCGGTGCTCGCGTCGCCGTACGCGCGCCAGAACTACGTCGACAACACCCCGTACGACCACACTTCGATCCTGCGGTTCCTCGAGTGGCGGTTCCTCGGCGCCCCGCCCCAGGGCCCGGGGAAGGACAGCGAGCGTTTCTGGCTCACCAAGCGTGATCGGAACGCCAACAATTACGGGGCGAGCCTCCGCGTCGACAACCCCGACCCCGAGGTCGACCTGGACGGTCCCCTCGCCGCCGTGAGTGCCCTGACGGTGTCCGGTGACTGCAACCACGACCAGCGCCTCCGAGAAACGGGCAAGGACAACCAGGCGAACCCGTTCGACGTCTCGGACCAGCTCGAGGCACTGGCGAGGCAGGTCGATCCCGACGGCCCGTCGTTCACGCCGTGGCTCAAGAACACCGAGATCCGCGACATCCCGGCAGTCCCGGACGACCGCCCGCGCTGAGCCGCCGCGGCGGCGTCACGTACAGTCCCGCCGATGACCCCGATGAGCCGACGCGAGTTCTTGCGCGCCGCCGGGCTCGTCGGCGGCGCCACGATGATCGGAGGACCCGGGTTCCTCGCCTGCAGCGGGGGCTCGTCGTCGCCGCCGCCGAGCGCCCGGAGCGTCCCCCGCCTCCCGTTGCCGCCCGACAGCGTGCTCGGCCACCCCGCCAAGGAATGCCCGATCGACACTGTCGTGATCCTCACGATGGAGAACCGCTCGTTCGACCACTACCTCGGCTGGCTCGCGACCGATGAGCAGTACCTCGAGGAGGGTCGTCGGCGGTACGCCAAGGACTTCCGCGTCAACGGGCGCCTGAAGGAGGTGTACCTGAACCCCTTCGACCAGCGCGTCCCGACGCGCTACGCCCTCGACCTCGGCGATGACCCCAGCCCGTACCGAGGGTGCAACCACAAGGACCCGGGCCACGGCTGGAACGCGGGACGGGTGCAGCG
>JBKOZX010000185.1:0-2959 GCA_046726115.1 Actinomycetota bacterium
GGAGATGTGTATAAGAGACAGCTCGGAGCGCCCCCAGGACTGGCGGCCGGAGTCGGTGCGGGCGCAGATCGAGGCGTCCTTGCGCCGCCTGGGGCGCGACCACATCGACCTGCTCCAGCTCCACAACGTCCGCATCGAGCCCGTCCGCGACGACGCACTGTGGGACGAGCTGATCAAGATCCGCGCCGAGGGCAAGGTCCGTGAGCTCGGCGTCGCGCTCGGTCCGGCCATCGGGTGGGTCGACGAAGGGCTCGAAGCGCTCCGGAACCGGCCCATCGTCTCGCTCCAAACAGTCTTCAACCTGCTCGAGCAGGAGCCGGGCCGCGCGTTCGCGGCCGAGCCGGCGGTGACCGAGGGCCGAGTCGGTCTCATCGCCCGCGTCCCCCACGCGTCCGACGTGCTGTCAGGCAAGATCACGCGCGACACGCCGTTCGAGGGCGACGACCACCGCGCCCACCGCAAGCGGGAGAACCTCCTCGATCTCTTCGACAAGGCCGACGCGCTGCGCTTCCTGCACGCGGCCGAGACGGGCCGCACGATCGGCCAGGCCGCGGTGGCCGGCATCCTCCCCATGGACGGGTTCACCACCGTGCTGCCCACGTGCGTGACGGTCGAGGAGGTACGCGAGTACGCGGCGGCGTCCGATCTCCCGCTCACGTCGGACGAGAAGGCGGAAGTTGACGAGCGCTGGGACGACAACTTCGGCGTCACCGACCGCTACGAGATGCCGTTGAAGAGCAGCGGCTGAGCTGCGACGGCGCAAATCGAACCCACGAGTAACGTGTCGCCGATGGCGATGCGACTCCCTGCCGAGCAACGCCGGCGTCAACTGCTCGACGTCGCGTGCGACGTGTTCGCGACCAGCGGCTTCTCCGCGACGGCCATGGACGACATCGCCACCGCGGCCGGCGTCACCAAGCCCGTGCTCTACCAGCACTTCCCGTCGAAGCGGGCGCTGTTCGTCGAGTTGCTCGCCGACGTCGGCCGCCAGCTCCTGGACGAGCTGACCGAGGCGACCAGTCGTGCGACGACCGGCCGCGAGCGGGTGGAAGAGGGCTTCAGCGCCTACTTCCGGTTCGTCACCAACAACCGCGCCGCGTTCCGGCTGCTGTTCGGCGCATCGGCCCGCAACGACCCCGAGTTCGCTCGGATCGTCGACGAGGTCCTGCACGACGCCGCCGACGCCATCAGCCAGCTGATCGAGATCGAAGGCACGGCCGAGCATCGCCGGGTGCTGGCGCACGCCCTCGTCGGCGTGGCCGAGGCGACGAGCCGTCACGCGCTTGCGGACCCCGATGCGTCGCACGACCCCGACGAGCTCGCGGCCTGGATCTCCGAGCTGACCTGGTTCGGGCTCCGGGGCATCCGCCCCGAGAACCGCCCGAGGCTGACCTGACTGGCGCCGTCGCAAGCTCCGGCTCTGCGGCGACGGACGGCAAAGCCACCGTCGCCGCGCTTAACTCGCTGAGCGCGCGCCGCGCAGGAGGGTGCCGGGGCGGGCGCCGGTGTCGCGTCCGTCGCGCAAGACCACCTCGCCGCTCACGATGGTCGCGTCGTATCCCTCGGCGCGTTGCAGCAGCCGGCGGGCGCCGCCGGGCAGGTCGTAGTGCATCTCGGGCCGGCGGAGCACGAGACCGTCGAAGTCGATCACGTTCAGGTCGGCCTTCTTGCCGGCGCGGATCTCGCCCCGGTCCTCCAGTCCGTACAAGGCCGCGGTGTCGCTCGTCATCTTGCGCACGACGAGCTCCAGCGGGAGCCGCTCGCCCCGGCTGCGGTCGCGCACCCAGTGCGTGAGCATGTACGTCTCGATGCTGGCATCGCAGATCGCTCCGACGTGCGCGCCGCCGTCGCCGAGGCCGAGCGCGCTGGTGGGATGCAGCACCATCTCGCGGATCGGGTCCTGGGTGAACCGGCTGTAGCCGAGCAGCGGCCGAAGCAGGAGCTCGCGCCCGTCCTGCTCGAGCAGCACGTCGTACAGGAGGTCGGTGGGGTCGCGGCCCTCGCGCTCGGCGCGCGCCGCGATGCTCGCCTCCGGCGCGGGCTCGTACTCGGGCGGGTCGCCCATCGGGAAGATCCGGTCGAGCCCGAGACCGATGAACGCCATGCGGTCGTCGCTCTCCGGCGCCTCGGCGAGGATCGCGGCGCGGACGTCGGGGTCATGGAGACGCGCCACCCTCTCGTCGAGCGGCAGCGGCGCGATCGCCTGGTAGCTCGGCCTGTCGCCGAGCGGGTGGAACGTCTGCAGCCCGAGCAGCAGACCGAGCGGGCGGCCTGCGACCTGAGGCCGGATGGGCACACCCTGCTCGTAGACCTCGAGCGCGAGGTCGAGCATCCGCGCCCACTGGTCGGGGTCGAAGTCGTTCTGCACGAGCGCGAACGTGACCGGTCGGTCGATCTCCCGGGCGAGCCGGCGCATCCAGTCCATCTCGCGGTCGGCGGCGGCGAGGTCCTCGCCGAGAACACCCGCCGGCGCGAGCTCGAACACGCCGGTTCTCGCAGTGGCGAGGGCGCGTCCGAGCGCGAACAGTTCGTCCTCCGCGGCAAACGTGCCGGGCACGGGCTCGCCGTCGATCGCGCGGTGCGCGATCGTGCGCGACGTCGACACGCCGAGCGCGCCGGCCTCGATCGCCTCCTGCACGATCACCGCCATCGCCGCCGAGTCGTCGGACGTGGCGGGCTCGTTGCGTGCTCCGCGCTCCCCCATCACGTACGCACGCACGGCGCCGTGCGGGACCTGTGTCCCGATGTCGAGCGCGAGGGGCTGGATGTCGAGGAAGTCGAGGAACTCGGGGAACGTCTCCCAACCCCAGCGGATGCCGGCCGAGAGCGCGGCGCCGGGGATGTCCTCGACGCCCTCCATGAGGCCGATCAGGAAGTCGTGCCGGTCGGGGCGGGCGGGCGCGAAGCCGACGCCGCAGTTGCCCATGACGACCGTCGTGACGCCGTGCCCGGACGACGG
>JBKOZX010000186.1:0-2763 GCA_046726115.1 Actinomycetota bacterium
TGTGTTGTTCGTGCCCGCACCGACGATCAGCTGGGCCGACCGCTCCGCGCACACTGCGGAACAGGCGGCGATCACAGCGTGCTTCTCGTCAGGGTCGAGCGCCGTCGACTCGCCGGTGGTCCCGAGCGCGACGATCCCTGCCGCGCCGGCGTCGAGATACGCCCGGCAGAGCCCCTCGAGCGCGTCGATGGCCACCGACCCGTCCTCAGCGAACGGCGTGATGATCGGGACGTACACGCCGCGGAGGTTCGCGTCCGTCGCCATCGCCGAAGGCTACCTTGCGCCGATCGGAACCGACCCGGCATAGCCTGCCCGCGGCGACCGCAATCGAGGGAGAACCTCTGAACGAGCCCTGGACGACGATCCTGACGCTGGCGGCCGGGTTCGCGACCGGAGTGCTCTCGGGCATGTTCGGCGTCGGCGGCGCGGTCGTGTCGACGCCGGCAATCCGTGTCCTCGGCGCGACTCCGCTCGAGGCCGTCGGCTCGACCATCCCGTCGGTGATCCCGTCCGCCGTCAGCGGCTCCCTCCGCTACCGGCGCGAGGGTCTCATCGTGGGACGCGTCGCGCTCTGGACGCTCGTCGCCGGTCTCGCGGCAACGGTGTTCGGCGCACTCCTCACCGGCGCCGTCCCCGGCAACGGGCACCTTCTCATGCTCGCCACCGCGGGCCTCCTCGCCTTCACCGCCTTCCGCATGGCGCGCGTGCCCCGGTCGGCGCCCGCGCGTGCGCACAACCCGATCGAGGTCGAGGACCCTGTCGGCGACCTCGCCACCCCCACCGGCGATCTCGTGCTCGCGCACGAGCAGGATCCGGACCGGTCATCGCCGCTCGACCGCCGCACGGAGCTGTGGCGGCTCGGGCTGATCGGGATCGCCGCCGGGGGCCTCAGCGGGCTCCTCGGCATCGGCGGCGGCGTTCTCATGGTGCCGGCGTTCGCGACCTGGGTGCGATTGAGCGTCAAGGAGGCGGTGGCCACCTCGCTCGTGTGCGTGGGCGCGCTGGCCGTGCCGGGAATGATCACGCACGCTGCTCTCGGCAATATCGACTGGGCGTTCGCCATACCGCTGTCGATCGCGGTGATCCCCGGCGCCCGCATCGGCGCCCACCTGGCGATCCGATCGTCCGAGCGCGGCCTACGGCTGGCGGTGGCGATCGTGCTCGGCTCGATCGCGATCGTGTACGCGACCGGCGAGCTCATCGCGCTCTTCGCTTGAAATTGTCTAGCCGTCGGACAGCTCCCGTGCCCGGCCGAAGACGTCGTCGAGCATCGGCTCGGTGAGCTTCCCGGTGAACGTGTTCTGCTGACTCGGATGGAAGCAGCCGACCACGACGAACCGATCGGCCCGGGCTTCGACGCCGTGGGCGAACGCAGGGCGCGGGGTGGGAAACGGTGATCCCGCCAGCGTCAGCAACCGGGCGGTGGCGTCGTAGGCGAACTTCCCGAGCGCCACGATCACGCGGACGCGCTCGAGCAACGCCAGCTCTCGCACGAGGTACGGCAGGCACCGGTCGCGCTCGCCGGGGGTCGGCTTGTTCGCCGGCGGCGCGCACCGCACGGCGGCCGAGACGTACGCGTCGCTGAGCTCGAGCCCGTCGCCCGCCCGCGTCGACGTCGGCTGGTTCGCATAGCCGGTCCGGTAAAGGGATCCGAACAGCCAGTCGCCCGAGCGGTCGCCGGTGAAGATCCGGCCGGTCCGGTTTCCCCCGTGGGCCGCCGGCGCCAAGCCGACGATGAGCAATCGGGCGTCGGGATCCCCGAAGCCAGGTACCGGTCGGCCCCAGTACTCCTCGCCGCGGTAAGCGGCTCGCTTCTCTTTCGCGACCTGCTCGCGCCACTCCACGAGTCGCGGGCACGCACGGCACGCGACGATCTCGACGGTCAGCGCGGCGAGCGCATCGGCCTGCTGGCTCACACCGGCATCGTACGTGTGCGGGTACCGTGCAAAGCCGTGCGTGTGCTCCTCATCGTGAACGAGACCGCGACCGCCGTCACCGCGCGAAGACGCGTGCTCGTCCAGCGCGTCCTGGGTGCGGAGCACAAGCTCGAGGTCGAGGAGACGTCCCGGCGCGGCCACGCGGCGCGCATCGCGCGCGGCGCCGCGTTGGACGGCGTCGAGGTGGTGGCCGTGCTCGCCGGCGACGGCACGCTCAGCGAGGCCGCGGACGGGCTGGCGGGCACGAAGACGGCGCTCGCGCCCCTGCCCGGCGGCTCGACCAACGTGTTCGCCCGCAGCATCGGCGTCGCGTACGACGCCGTCGAGGCGGCCGAGCAGCTGGTTGCGTCGCTCGCTCACGAGCGGTTCCACCGCATCGGGATCGGCGCAGCCAACGGGCGCCGCTTCCTCTTTCATGCCGGCATCGGGCTGGACGCGGCGGTGATCGGCCGCGTCGAGCGCCGATCGTTCCTCAAGCGCTACGGCACGCACCCGCTCTTCGTGGCGGAGACGGTCGACACCTGGTTGCGGCACTACGACCACAAGCGGCCGCGGTTCCGCGTCGAGATCGATGACGGCGAGGTCGTCGGCGACTCGACGTTCGCGATCGTCTCGAACCAGCGCCCGTGGGCGTACCTGGGTCGGCGTCCGATTACGGTCGCCCCCGAGGCGGGGCTCGACGTGCCCCTCACGGTCACGCTGTTCCGATCACTCGACCTCTCGCTGCTCGTCAGAGGGGCGGCTTCCGCGCTGAACGGCGGTGGGCGGCTCATGCACGACCCGAAGGTCGCGCAGCGCACCGATGTGCACTCGCTCACAGTCACCG
>JBKOZX010000187.1:0-12644 GCA_046726115.1 Actinomycetota bacterium
TCCCAGACCCGCCTGTTCATCGCGCTGCTGTTCTTCCTGCTGCTCGCCACCGCGGGTCAGGCCGCCGGCTACGCGGCCGGGACCGCGATCCGACGTCGTCTGCCGGCTCGGGATGCGCTCCGGCAGAGCGACCGCATCGGCGGGGCGGTGGTCGGGGTGCTCGGCGTGCTCATTGCGGTGTGGTTGCTGGTTCCGGCGCTGACGAGCGCGCAGGGCTGGCCGGCGCGGGCGGCGCGCGACTCGCAGATCGTCCGGGCGATCAACCGGTACGCGCCCGACCCGCCACCGCAGGCTCAGCAGCTCGGGCGACGGGTGGCCGAAGGGCCGTTCCCGGAGGTGTTCTCGCGCCTCAACGGCCCCGGGAGCGTCGGCGCGCCACCGACACAGGCGCTCGCCCCTGACGTCGCGGCGCGCGTGACGTCCTCGGTGGTCAAGGTCGAAGGGCAGGCGTGCGACCAGATCCAGGCGGGGAGCGGTTTTGTCGCCGGAGCCGATCTCGTTGTCACGAACGCACACGTCGTGGCGGGCGAGGCGCGTTCCGAAGTCGACACAGCCGACGGGCGGCAGCTCGCGGCCACGGTTGTGGCGTTCGATGCGGAACGCGACATCGCTGTGTTGCGAGTGCGCAACCTCCGCCTGTTCGCGCTGCCCGAGGCCGACGGCAGTGACGGCTTGACGGGCGCGGTGTTCGGCCATCCCGGCGGCGGGGCGCTACGCATCGCGCCGGCTCGCATCGCCGAGACTGTCGACGCCACAGGCACCGACATCTACCGGACCGGACACACGAACCGGCGCGTGTACGTGCTCGCTGCCGCCCTCCGCCCCGGCGACTCGGGCGGCCCGCTTGTCGACCAGCGGGGACGCGTGGTGGGCGTCGCGTTCGCGGTGGATCCGGGTCAGGACTCGACCGCGTACGCGCTCACCCGGCACGAGGTCGACGCGGTCGTCGGACCGGTGCTCAACGGCGGCGGCCAGGCGCCGGCCGACACCGGCCCCTGCCTGGTCGGGTAGCCCGGAGGAGCGAGAACGGCAGATCTGAGTACCCGCTACTCAGGACGTCGGGGCCGCAATCGGGTGGGATGCAGGCATGAAGCGGAAGACCAAGTTCAGGTTCTGGATCGGCACGATCATCCTCGGGATCCTGATGATCCCGATCGGCGTCGGCTGGATCATCTACACGGTGACGCAGACGGGCCACTACGACCCGAATGCGGAGTTCACCGACCCCGACACGCACATCACTTCACACGGCGGGTACACGACCGACTCGCCCGCGCCGCTTCTCGGCTTCGCCCTGGCCTTCGGAGGCGGGATCGTCATCACCGTCGGGAGCCTCGGACTGACGTTCGGATGGCTGAGCGGCGACGATGACGACGACGACACCTACACCAGGACGTCGGCGGCGATCGCCCGCTCGGCGCCGACCACCAGGATCGGGTGGGGGAGCGAGACCGCCCCCGGGAGCACCCCGGGCGCCCCACCGGGCCCGGTCTGAGCGAGCCCTCCGTCACACGCGAAGAAGCCCGGGTCCGAGACCCGGGCTTCGTAACGATCGTGTGACGTTTCAGCGCTATGCGCGCGTCACTCGACCTCGATGAAGATGCACTCGCCGGGGCATTCCTCCGCCGACTCGATCACGGCTTCCTCCATGCCGCCCGGCACGTTCGCCAACCCTTCCGCGCCACCAGGGTCGTCGAAGACCTTGGGGCCTTCCTTGACGTAGGCGAGCCCGTCGTCGAGGAGCGTGAACACATCGGGCGCGATCTCTTCACAGAGGCCGTCGCCGGTGCAGAGGTCCTGGTCGATCCAGACCTTCATCGTGGCGTCCTCTCTCCTTGGTGTCGGGGGAGTCGGAGTCTCGAGGATGTCGAGACGTCAGGTGAGAGCTTCACCACCAAGGGTACGAGTCCAAACGTATTCCGTCAATTTGTCAAGCCTCGGTAGGGTAAATTTTCGCGTGCAAAGTGCCGCAGGACAACGAGAACGCGGGTGTAGGGTGCGCGGCGAGCGCCCGTCCGCAGTGGGAGGTGGTCACGTGGCCTCCGAGCACGAGCGACGCCTCGGAGAGTACGAACGCCAGGTCGGCGAGCTCCAGCAGCATGTGAAGGCGCTGGAGGAAGAGGTTGTCGTCTTGCGCCGGCGCCTCCAGGACGCTCCCAAGCGGGTCCGGACCCTCGAGGAGCGGTTGCTCGAGACCAAGGGACAACTGGCGCAGGCCGTCTCCCAGAACGAGAAGCTCTCTGCCACCTTGCGGGAAGCGCGCGAGCACATCGGCGCGTTGCGCGAGGAAGTCGAGAAGCTCACGATGCCGCCGTCCGCGTACGGGACGTTCCTCGACTCGAACGACGACGGCACCGTCGACGTGTTCACGGCGGGGCGCAAAATGCGCGTCGCGCTCCATCCGGAGCTCGACGTCGACGAGCTCCAGCGCGGCCAGGAGGTCGTGCTCAACGAATCGCTCAACGTCGTGCTCGCGCGTGGCCACGATGTCGCGGGCGAGGTCGTCACGCTGAAGGAGTTCCTCGACGACGGTCGGCGTGCGCTCGTGGTCGGTCGCGCCGACGAGGAGCGCGTCTGCGAGCTCGCCAGCGGGTTGCTGGGCGAGCGGCTCCGTGCCGGCGACCACCTGCTCATGGAGACGCGGTCCGGTGTGCTCGTCGAGCGCCTACCGCGCCCGGAAGTCGAGGAGCTGATCCTCGAAGAGGTCCCCGACATCACGTACGCGGACGTCGGCGGCCTCGACGAGCAGATCGATCAGATCCAGGACGCGGTCGAGCTGCCGTACCTCTACGCCGAGCTGTTCCACGAGCACCAGCTCCAACCCCCGAAGGGCATCCTGCTCTACGGTCCGCCGGGTTGCGGCAAGACCCTCATCGCCAAGGCCGTCGCGAACTCGCTCGCCAAGCGGGTGTCCGAGAAGACGGGCAACAGCGCCACGCGCTCGTACTTCCTCAACATCAAGGGCCCCGAGCTGCTCAACAAGTACGTCGGCGAGACCGAGCGCCAGATCCGCCTCATCTTCCAGCGGGCGCGGGAGAAGTCGGAGGAGGGCGTGCCCGTCATCGTGTTCTTCGACGAGATGGACTCGCTGTTCCGGACCCGCGGGTCGGGCATCTCGTCCGACATCGAGAGCACGATCGTCCCGCAGCTGCTCGCCGAGATCGATGGTGTCGAGAGCCTCAAGAACGTCATCGTGATCGGCGCGTCCAACCGCGAGGACCTCATCGACCCCGCGATCCTGCGGCCGGGCCGGCTCGACGTGAAGATCAAGATCGAGCGCCCCGACCAGGACGCGGCCCGTCAGATCTTCGTCCGGTACCTCAGCGACGAGCTGCCGATCGCCGAGGACGAGACCGCCGGGCGCGGCGGGCGGCGGCAGGCGATCGAGGCGATGATCGAAGCGGCCGTGAAGCGCATGTACTCCGACGACGACGAGAACCGCTTCTTGGAGGTCACCTACCAGAACGGCGACAAGGAGGTGCTGTTCTTCAAGGACTTCGCCTCCGGCGCCATGATCGAGAACGTCGTGCGCCGCTCCAAGAAGATGTCGATCAAGCGGCAGATCGCCGGCGGTGCGAAGGGGATCGCCACTTCCGACCTCGTGGACTCGATCCGGCAGGAGTACCGCGAGCACGAGGACCTGCCCAACACGACCAACCCGGACGATTGGGCGAAGATCTCCGGCAAGAAGGGTGAGCGCATCGTCTTCGTGCGCACATTGCTCGCGGACGACGACGGCTCCGGTGGAGGCCGTCAGATCGAGCGCGTCACCACCGGGCAGTACCTCTGACCTGCGACGCACCGTTGCACCGTCCCGAGGGCACAAGGACCGCGCGAACCGCCAGGTAGGCTGACTTCGTGGCCGTCCCCAAGGTGTGCGGAATCGAGACCGAGTACGGCGTCGCGCTGCGCGGCGCGTCCGACGCCAACCCGGTCCTCGCATCGTCGATGCTCATCAACGCCTACGTCGAGCATCGCAAGGTGGGCTGGGACTTCGAGGACGAGTCGCCCGGACGCGACGCGCGCGGGTTCGCGCGCGAGGGCGCGGCGCCACCCGAGATCGAGACGCACCTCGTCAACACGGTGCTCACGAACGGCGCTCGGTACTACGTCGACCACGCGCACCCGGAGTACTCGACGCCGGAATGCGCCGACGTGCTCGAGCTCGTCTGCGCCGATAAAGCCGGCGAGCGGATCCTCGCCCGGTCGATGCAAGCCTCCCGCCGCCTGCTCGGGTCGGGTCAGGAGATCGTCGTCTACAAGAACAACACCGACGGCAAGGGCAACTCGTACGGTACCCACGAGAACTACCTGGTCGATCGAGCGGTGCCGTTCGCAACGCTGGTCCGTCACCTGCTGCCGTGGTTCGTCACGCGCCAGGTGTTCACGGGCGCGGGCAAGGTCGGCGGTGAGAACGGAGCGGGCCACACCGGCTACCAGCTGAGTCAGCGCGCCGACTTCTTCGAGGAGGAGGTCGGCCTCGAGACGACGCTGAAGCGACCCATCGTCAACCCGCGCGACGAGCCGCACGCCGACCCGCAGAAGTACCGGCGGCTGCACGTGATCGTCGGCGACGCAAACCTCTGCGAGGTGGCGACGTTCCTGAAGGTGGGGACGACCGCGCTCGTGCTCGCCATGATCGAGGACGACTTCATCGACAAGGACTACTCGATCGTGTCCTCGGTGCCGTCGATGCGCGCCGTGTCGCACGATCCGACGTGCCGGGCGACCGTCGAGCTCGTCGACGGTGGCACCCTGACTGCCGTCGAGCTGCAGTGGGAGTTCCTGCGGCTGGCCCAGAAGTATGCCGACGACGTGGGGCTGGAAGCCGTCGGCGGCGACGAGGTCGGCCAGCGCGTCCTCGACCGCTGGGAGGCGACGCTCGCCGCTCTCGAGCGCGATCCCATGGCGCTCGACGGCCAGCTCGACTGGGTCACGAAGCTGAAGCTGCTCGACGCGTACCGCGAACGGGACTCGATCGATTGGGACGACCCGAAGCTGGCGCTGCTCGATCTCCAGTACCACGACATTCGCCCCGACAAGTCGTTGTACGAGCGCCTGGTGCGGGCGGGTAAGGTCGAGCGGTTGGTCGAGGAGCCCGATGTGACGACCGCCATGACCGAGCCACCTGCGAGCACCCGTGCCTACTTCCGGGGTACGTGCCTGGCGAAGTGGGCCGACGCGGTGGTGGCCGCCAACTGGGACAGCCTCATCCTCGACGTGGGAAGCGATCCGCTGCGGCGCATCCCGATGATGGAGCCGCTGCGCGGAACGCGTGCGCACGTCGAGTCGTTGTTCGAGGAATGCACGACCCCGGCCGAGCTCGTGTCTCGGCTGGCGTCGTAGGAGGAACGCCCAACATGCCCGAGCGAGAGCGCAAGCAGCGCCCGGCGCCGAAGGAACGCGTCGACGAGGAAGTCGAAGACCTCGCGCCGTCGAAGCAGGGCGAGGAGCTGAAGGAAGAGCTCGACGACTTGCTCGACGAGATCGACAGCGTGCTCGAGGAGAACGCCGAGGACTTCGTGAAGTCGTACGTACAAAAGGGGGGCGAATAGATCAGCATTTGCATACGTGACTGCTGATTGACTGTCGCACCCTCGTCGTACGATGCAAGCGTCAAGCGTTGCCCGGACCGCTTGCAGTACAAGCCGCTCACGGAGTTCCCGCGTCACCGCCGAACAAAGAGTGCCTACGCGACCTACTACAAGCCGTGCCACAAGCGCGTGGCAATGAGTCGCGTCAGCGCCTCTACGGAAGCTCTCGCCACTACCACTTCACGCGCAGGTACGGCATCGGCGCCTCCGAGTTCGGCGCGCTTGTCCGCGAGCAGGACGGTGTCTGCCCGATCTGCGACCAGCCTGACCCGGAGCACGTCGATCTACCGCCGCATGCACTTCCGGGCCACCGCAGTGGCGCGCCCCGTGCCGTCGACGGAGGTGCTCCAGGCCATGGACGACGAGCGTCACGTGCGCCGGCGGTTGCGATTCTGGCGATTGCTCGGCCGCGTTCGCTGACATTTCGCCCGTGTAGGCTCGCTCGTCGATGAACGAGCGCGCGCTTCCCGTCTTCGGGCCCGCATCGGATCCTGGACCGTCGTTCACGGAGTTGCTGCGTCGAACCGCGCCGTCCGACGCACCCGCCGCTCCCGGTGGGGGCGGGCAGACGCCGGTCGAGGTGACGCACGGCACCACGGTCGTCGCCATCCGCTACGCCGACGGTGTGGTCCTGGCCGGCGACCGGCGCGCCACCGCTGGATTCGCAATCGCCAGCCGGCGCATCGAGAAGGTGTTCCCGGCCGACGACCTCTCAGGCGTCGCCATCGCGGGCGCGGCCGGTCCCGGGACCGACATGGTCCGCTTGTTCCAGACCCAGCTCGAGCACTACGAGAAGATCGAAGGCGAAGGACTGTCGCTCGAAGGCAAGGCCAACCAGCTCGCCCAGATGGTCCGCGGGAACCTCGGGGCGGCCTTGCAGGGCCTCGTTGTCGTGCCGCTCTTCGCCGGGTACGACGAGCGCCGCCGGGTCGGGCGCGTGTTCAGCTTCGATGTCACCGGGGGCAAGTACGAGGAGGCCGACTTCCAGGTCAACGGCTCGGGCGGGGTGCACGCCAAGAACTGGATCAAGGCGCAGTGGCGCGAAGGCCTCACCGCCGACGAGGCGATCGGTCTCGCCATCCGATCGTTGTTCGCGGCGGCGGACGAGGACACCGCGACCGGTGGTCCGGACCTCGTGCGCCGCATTTTCCCGACCGTGGCCGTCATCGAGGCCGACGGGTTCCGGGCGCTCGCGGACGACGACATCGCCCAGCGCGCAGAGGCGCTGCTCGGAGGGCGAGAGGAGGGCGCCGGCCAATGACGATGCCCTTCTACGTGTCGCCCGAGCAGGTGATGAAGGACCGCGCCGACTACGCACGCAAGGGCATCGCCCGCGGCCGCAGCCTGATCGCGCTCGAAGCCGGCGACGGCATCGTCATCGTGGCCGAGAACCCCTCGCGCACGCTGTTCAAGATCAGCGAGATCTACGACCACATCGCGTTCGCGGGTGTCGGCAAGTACAACGAGTTCGAGATGCTCAAGATCGCGGGCGTCCGCCACGCGGATCTGAAGGGCTACGCATATTCACGCGAGGACGTCACGGCGCGCTCGCTCGCCAATGCCTACGCGCAGACACTGGGCCAGGTCTTCACGCACGAGATGAAGCCATACGAGGTCGAGATCCTCGTTGCCCAAGTCGGTGACACGCCCGAGGGTGACGAGCTGTTCCACATCCTGTACGACGGAACGGTGATGGACGAGGAGGGTCACACGGTCCTCGGCGGTCAGGCCGATTCGATCGCCGACACCCTCGAATCCCGCTACCAGGCGGGCCTGTCTGCCGACGACGCGATCAAGCTCGGTGCGTCGGTGCTCGGGGGCGTCGACGGTGAGCCGCTGACGCCCGGGCAGCTCGAAGTGGCGGTGCTCCAGCGGGGCGCAACCGGACGCGCGTTCCGGCGCATCAAAGGCGACGCGCTCGGGCAGATCCTCGCTCGGTAGGCCTCGTCAACCGAAACGCGCGTACAGCGCGATCGGCGCAAGCCCGGCAGCCAAGAGAGCGGTGATTGCAGCGCCGCGGGCCCATGGTCCCGGCACCTTCTCGGGGCCGCCCCATTCACGCGGCGCCGCGAGCGCGGCATCGACCTCGTCCACGAGCATGACGAGCTGCGCATCCTCCATCTGGTCCGCAGGCACGTAGACGTCGACCCGAGCAAGGTCCCCGACCGTGAGCGCGTACGGCCCGTCGACCGGGCCGCGCAGCTTGGCGTCGATGCCCTCGGACCGGAGCCGGGCTTCCACGACGTGCGCGGTGAAGGAGCCGCTGACCCACGTCAGGCGCTCCATCGGGACCATGGAAGGATCCTACGGCGGTTGGGTCAGCGGTTACGCTGCACCGGCCGCGGCGGTTGGCGCCGCGGTACGGGCCTTGGGGCAGGGCACCGGCGGCCCCGACAGGGCAGGACAGAAACGAGGGCAGGATGGGAAGGCTCCTCCGGGTGGGCGCGGTGCTCGCCGCGTGCTTGGCGCTCTTCAGCGTCGCCACGGCGGCGGCGTCCGTCGGCACCAAGAAGATCTCCGACACCAAGTACGCCAAGACGTTGTGTACGAGGCTCTCAGAACTGAAGGCCGCGGAACAGCAGTTCGCCGATCAGGTGCAAGCTGCCCCGAAAGACGACGCCACTGCTTTCCAGTCGGTGGCTGTTTCTCAATCGGACCAGTACATCGCTGCGATCAAGGACGCCGAGGCGAAGATCAAGAACCTCACTCCCGATGTCGGGGGCGGGAAGAATATTCAGAAGACCTTTACGAAGTTCATGACCGATTTCGGAACTGAACTCGAATCGGCCACGAACAAGTTCAGGGCGGCTGATCCCAACAACGTTGCCTTCCAAGCGGATATCACCCAGTTCGCAGTTGCGTTCCAGCTGCTTGACACGAAGATCGGTGATCCGTTCAGCAAGGTCACGAACCAGGAGCTTCTCGGCGCGTTCAAGAAGGAGAAGTCCTGCAAGGACGTCGTGAGCGTTTTCTGATCGCGGCGATCCCTGGTCCTGGGACCGGGGTTGGGCCCGGTACGCCCCGCGCGGGGACTGCGGCTTTGCCGACCGTCGCCGCAAAGCCCGAGTTTGCGAGGGCGACCGGGAGGAACGTGGAGCGCCGGATCTTCGGTCTCGAGAACGAGTATGGGGTCACCTGCACGCTGCGCGGGCAGCGGCGCCTGAGCCCGGACGAGGTCGCGCGGTACCTGTTCCGGCGTGTGGTCTCGTGGGGCCGATCGAGCAACGTGTTCCTCGAGAACGGGGCCCGGCTCTACCTCGACGTGGGGAGTCACCCCGAGTACGCAACGCCGGAGTGCGACTCGATCGACGACCTCGTCGTCCACGACAAGGCCGGTGAGCGCATCCTCGAGGGCCTGGTTCGGAGCGCGGAGCAGCGGCTGCGGGAGGAAGGCATCCGCGGCGAGGTCTTCCTGTTCAAGAACAACACCGACTCGGCCGGCAACTCGTACGGCTGCCACGAGAACTACCTGGTCGAGCGGGACGGCGACTTTGCGAAGTTCACGGACGTGCTGATCCCGTTCCTAGTGACCAGGCAGGTGTACGCGGGCGCAGGCAAGGTGCTCCAGACCGCCCGCGGCGCCATGTACTGCGTGAGCCAGCGGGCCGAGCACATCTGGGAGGGCGTGTCGAGCGCGACGACAAGGTCGCGCCCGATCATCAACACGCGTGACGAGCCCCACGCCGACGCCGAGCGGTTCCGGCGGCTGCACGTGATCGTCGGCGACTCGAACATGAGCGAGTACACGACGTTCCTCAAGATCGGCGCGACGTCGGTCGTGTTGCGCATGCTCGAAGAGGACGCCAGCCCGTGGCGCGACCTCACGCTCGAGAACCCGATCCGCGCCATCCGGGAGATCAGCCACGACCTCACGTGCCGGCGCCGCGTGCGCCTTGCGAACGGCCGCGAGCTCTCCGCGATCGAGATCCAGTCCGAGTACCTGAACCGCGCGCTCCGCTTCGCCAAGCGCCGCGGGCTCGCGCCGCTCGAGGAGCAGGCGCTGCGCATGTGGGAGCACGCGATGAGTCGGCTCGAAGACGACCCGTTCTCGCTCGATAGCGAGGTCGACTGGGTGATCAAGTACCACCTCATCGAGGCATACCGAAAGCGCCACGACCTCCCGTTGACGCATCCCCGGATCGCGCTACTCGACCTCTCGTACCACGACGTCACCCGGGCCCGGTCGCTCTACTACCTGCTCGAGCGGCGCAAGCAGGTCCAGCGCACCGTCAGGGACTCCGATATCGAGACTGCCGTGACGACACCTCCACAGAGCACGCGTGCCCGACTCCGAGGCGCGTTCATCAAGCGGGCCAAAGAGCGGAAGAGGGACTACACGGTCGACTGGGTCCACCTGAAGCTCAATGACCAGGCGCAGCGCACCGTGTTGTGCAA
This sequence comes from Actinomycetota bacterium, assembly GCA_046726115.1. Classification (GTDB taxonomy): domain Bacteria; phylum Actinomycetota; class Acidimicrobiia; order IMCC26256; family JACDBD01; genus JALZAA01. The sequence continues at coordinate 9,990 of JBKOZX010000187.1, forward strand.
GGACCCTTTCAAGGCGCGCGACGACCGCGTCGAGCGGCTCATCGCGAGCCTGTAGAGAGCGAGCCTTCTAACCTCACGCCATGCCGTCGTTCCGATCCGGCAAGGTGACGCAGCTGCTCATGGAGCGGCCCGGATTGCAGCGCGTGGAAGTCGACCTCGGCGACGGGCCCGAGCGTGCATACGTCCTCACCCAGCTGACGGGAACCGTCGGGGTGGGTGACCAGGTCGTCGTCAACACGACGGCGGTCGAGCTCGGGCTCGGTACCGGTGGGTGGCACGTCGTGCACTGGAACCTCGAACGCGACGGTTGGGCGGAGCGCGGGCCCGGGCACATCATCAAGGGTCGATACACGAGCCTGCAGGCCGACGTCGGAAGCGCCGAGGAGCATCTGTCGGAGCTGGCCGAGGTGGAGTCGGTCGACGGGATGCCCGTGGTCGCGGCCGCCCTGCACAGCCAGCTGCCGGCGGCGGCTGTCGCCTTCAAGGAACAGGAGCCCGATGCGCGGCTCGCGTATGTCATGACCGACGGCGCCGGCCTGCCCCTGGCGTTGTCGGACCTCGCGTTCGCGCTCCGTGAACGCGGGCTGATCGACGCCACGATCACGTGCGGTCACGCCTTCGGCGGCGACTACGAGGCGGTGTCGATCTTCTCGGCGCTCGCAGTCGCGCGCCACGTTGCGGGCGCCGACGCGGTGGTCGTGGCGATGGGGCCCGGGATCGTCGGCACGAACACGCGGCTCGGCTTCTCGGGGATGGAGGTCGGGTCGATCCTCGACGCCGCCGTGGCGCTTGGAGGGCAGCCCATCGCGTGTCTGCGCGTCTCCTTCGCCGACCCGCGTGCACGCCACACGGGCCTCTCGCACCACACGCGAACGGCTCTGCGTCTGGCGTGCCGTGAGCGGGTCGTCGTTGCCGTGCCCCGCCTCGGCGGCGACGAGGACGCCCGCCTGCGGGCCGACCTGACCGATGCGGGCATCGACCGGCGTCACGATCTGGTCGAGGTCACGCCGCCGGACGTGTTGGGGCTGCTCGCCGAGCATGGCCTCGAGGTCGTCTCCATGGGGCGTCCTGCGGCCGACGACCCCGCCCTGTTCCTCGCCGCGGGGGCGGCGGGGGCGCTTGCCGCCGACCGCGCCCGCCCGCGATGACCGCGGCTTCGCCGACCGTGGATTGAAATGATCGACCGGCTCGAGCGGCTCACCAACCTCGTCGCCACGCTGCTCGACACGCGCCGGCCGCTGACGCTCGAGGAGATCGTCGAGCTCGTGCCCGGCTACCCGCCCGACAAGCTGTCGTACCGCCGGCAGTTCGAGCGCGACAAGGACACGTTGCGGGGCATCGGGATCCCGGTGCGGCTCGAATCGGTCGACGGCCTGGGGCCCGAGCAGGGGTACCGCATCCTGCCCGACGAGTACTACCTGCCGCCGCTCGACCTGACGCCCGAGGAGCAGGCCGCGCTGCACGTCGCGGTGACCGCGGTGCGTCTCGAGGGAGCCCCGACGCCGGCCGAGGCGCTCTGGAAGCTGGGCGGGCGCGTTGGCGAGGCCGCGAACGCGCTCGCCGCGCTCCCGACGGTGCCGGCCCTGCCCGCGATGTTCGACGCCTACCGAACCCATGCAACGGTCAGGTTCACCTACCGCGGCGAAGCACGGCGCGTCGACCCGTGGGGGATCCTCTTCCGGCGCGGCCACTGGTATGTGGTCGGGTTCGACCACGATCGCGACGAGCAGCGCTCGTTTCGCGTCGATCGCATCGACAGCGACATCGACGCCGGGCCCGCCGGCACGTTCGTGCCGCCCGCGAGCGTCCAGCCGGGCGCGCTGCTGCGCTCCGAGCCGTGGGAGTACGGGGACGACGATGTCGTGATGGCGAGGGTGCTCATAGACGCGGTGCAATCGCTCGCGGTCATCGACCGCGTCGGCGAGAACGCCGTCGTCGAACGGCACGACGACGGCAGTGTCGTCATCGAACTGCCGGTGACGAACATGGTTGCGTTCCGGTCGTTCGTACTCGGCCTGTTGGACGCGGCCGAGGTCATCGGGCCGCCCGAGCTGCGGGACGAGATGATCGCCTGGCTCGAACAGCTCGCGCGGGGTGCGGCGTGAGCCCGCGCCCGCTGGCCGGGTCGCGTCTCCGGCGCGTGCTAGCGCTGGTGCCCTGGATCGCAGAGCACCCTGGCATCTCACTGGGTGACCTCGCGGCGCGCTTCGGCGTGTCGGAATCTGAGCTCGAGCACGATCTCGAGCTGTTGCCGTTCTGTGGCCTCCCGCCGTACACGCCCGATCGCCTCATCGAGGTGGAGATCGTCGACGGGCACGTGTGGATCCGCTTCGCGGAGTACTTCGACCGTCCCCTCCGGCTCTCGGCCGAGGAGGGCCTGGCGCTCCTCGCCGCGGGTCGCGCACTGCTGGCCGTCCCCGGCTCGGACGACCACGGTGCCCTGGCCACGGCGCTCGACAAGCTCGCACACACGCTCGGGGCGACCGAAGGGCTCGCGGTCGAGGTCGGGGAGCCCGCCCACCTCGACGCGCTGCGAAGCGCGGCCGCGGCGCACGAACGCGTCGAAATCGAGTACTACTCCTTCGGTCGCAACGCGACGACCACGCGGGCAATCGACCTCCAGTCCGTGTTCCACGCTTTCGGGCACTGGTACGC
>JBKOZX010000188.1:0-3013 GCA_046726115.1 Actinomycetota bacterium
CCCTTCTCGACGAGCGCAGCCACCGCGGCGGCGTCACTGCGGAACGTAACGGTCGCGCCCGTGAGGACGGGACGCACCTCCGCATCGAAGCGCGTCGAGTCGACCTCGCGTAGCGGCTCGGGCACGCCGGCGAGATGCGCATCCTGTGCGTCCTGCAACGGCAGCAGCAACGCCAGCCCGGCGCGGTCGACGAGCCCCAAACCGCCGTCCTCGCGCATGCGCTCCCGCAACCGGGCGATGCCCTCCGGCGCGTTCGCGCCGGCGTCGACGACGGTGAACGACGCCGCTAGCGCCCGCCTGACGTCCACGCCATCGAGGCCGTGCAGCAGGCGGTGAATCGGACGCACGCTCAGCTCGTCGTCGGCGAGCTCGACGACGAACGTCATGATCCGTCCCGCGCCTGGGTCGTCGATGCCGGCAGCGATCCGCTCGTCCCGGTAGGCGCACGCGGTCTCGAAGCGGTGGTGGCCGTCGGCGAGGACGAGCGATGACCCGGCCACCGCGTCGGCGACCGCACCGATACGCCCCAGGTCGGTGAGCGCGAACAGGCGATGGGTGACGCCCTCGTGATCCTCGCAGTAGGCGAGCGGTGGGAGCTCATCCGGCGTGAGCAGCGACGAGAGCCCTTCGGTGAGCGAGAGCCCCCAGATCGGGTCGAGGTTCGCGCGCGTCGCCCGCAGGAGTGACAGTCGATCGCTCTTCGCTGTGGTCATGGTGCGTTCGTGCGGAAGCACGCCGCCTGCCGAGGGATCGGCACCGGGAGGCGGGAGTCCGAGCGCGCCGATGACGCCGTGGGTGTGCCGGAGCCGGCCGTCGTCGTCCTCGAAACGCATCTCGTAGAGATAGAAGCGCGCCGGGTCGTCCAGGACGAGGACGTCGGCTCGTTGCCAGTCGTCGAAGCATCCCGCCGCGACCTCGTAGCGGTCTCGCCCGTCGTTGCCGTCGCGGGGGAGGATCAGACGCACCGCGTTGCGTGGGTCCGCGGCTTCGAGCGCGACCCGGTTGTCCTCGTCGATCACGTCGTAAGGTGGCGCCGCGACCGAGCCGACATCCGCGGGACGGTTCGCGGCGCTCGGCGCGTAGCGGATCCCGCGGAAGGGAAGGAACTCGGGCACGGGGCGGTTCGCTTTCGTGGACGAGGTCGGGGCCGCTGCGCCCCGATTGTCGCATACCGGTCGCGAGGGATGGCCGGAAGGAAGGGCGATGGAACCGACTGCCTACGACTTGTTCCAGGAGGGTTGCCGACTGCTCGGCAACGCGAGCGCGCACGCCGCCGTCGTACCTCTCGAGCGAGCCCGCGATCTCGAGCCCGACAAGGGCTCGATCCGCGAGACCCTCGGCCGCGCCTACTTCCGGACCGGCCGGTTCGCCGCCGCGCGCGCCGAGTTCTCGCGCGCCGTCGAGATCGATCCTGTCAACGACTACGCGCTGTTCGCCCTCGGGTTGTCGCTTCTGCGCGAAGGCGACCGCACCGGCGCCCGGCGTCCCCTCAAGCTCGCCGTCGCGATGCGTCCCGACCAGGCCGACTACCAGGACGCGCTGGCGAAGGCGGGAGGCGTGTGACGCAAGCCGGGGAGCGCCCGGTGGTGTGCTGCGATCTCGACGGGGTGCTGTGGCGGGCCGAGGATCCGATCCCGGGAGGCGGCTCCGCAGTCGCGCAGCTGCGCGAGGCCGGGTTCAGGGTCGGGTTCGTCTCGAACAACTCCAGTCAGCCGGTGGGGGAGGTCGTCGCCAAGCTCGAGGAGATGGGTGTCCCCGCCGTGCCCGATGACGTCCTGACCAGCGCGCTCGCCGCCGCCACGCTGCTCGCGTCGTCGCTGGCGCCGGGCGCGCCGGTGCTCGCGTGTGCCGGACCCGGTGTGGTCGAGGCGATCACAGCAGTCGGGCTCCGGCCGGTCACGCGCCCGCCGGCGGACGGCGTGGTCGTCGGTCTCCATCGCGGGTTCGACTTCGACGAGCTCGACTGCGCGTCAGCCGCGGTGCGTGACGGCGCGCGGTTCGTCGCGACGAACCTCGACGCGACGTACCCGGTGCCGGGAGGCATGATCCCGGGGTCGGGCGCGATCACAGCGGCTGTCGCGACGGCGGCGGGGCGCGCGCCGGAGGTCGCGGGGAAGCCGGAAGCCCCGATGGCCGACCTGGTGCGGAAGCGCCTCGGGCCCAGCGGCGTCGTCGTCGGGGACCGCCCGTCGACGGACGGTGCGTTCGCGGAGACACTCGGCTGGCCGTTCGCGCTCGTGCTGTCGGGGGTCACGCAACGGGAACCGCCTCCCGGCGGCGAGGCGATCCCCAAACCGCGCCCACCGTTCGTCGCCGCCGATCTTGCCGCGCTCGTGCCGGAGCTCATCACCACGCTGCGCGGAGGCTGAGCGTCGCGGTTGCTGTCAGCGACCCCATCCCCACTGAGGCGGCTCCGCCGGCCGCACGCGCTGGCGTGGTGGCCCGAGCAACCCTCGCAGCGCGAGCGCGATGCCGGCTCCGGTGACGAATCCGCCGACGTGCGCCAGCCACGCCACGTTCGAGTTGGGGTTGAAGCTCGTCACGAACTGCGACCCGAACCAGATCGCGAGGAGAACTGCTGCGGGCAGGTAGACGGGTAAGAAGAAGAGCAGGGCGATGATCGTCAGGACGCGGGCACGCGGCCAGAAGACGAGGTACGCACCCATCACGCCCGCGATGGCGCCCGACGCGCCGATGACCGGCTGCGTCGATCCGGGGTCGGCCAGGTAGTGCGCGGCCATCGCCGCCACCCCGACGGCGAAGTAGAAGAGCACGAAGCCGATCGGTCCCAAGTGGTCCTCGACGTTGTTGCCGAAGATCCACAGGAACAGCATGTTCCCAGCTAGGTGCAGGATCGAGCCGTGGAGGAACATCGACTCGAACACGCCGAGCCAGACGTTCTTGCCGGCGAAGATCTCGGGCGAGTCCGCCCGCGCCGCCGCGTCACAGTTGCCTGTATTGACCTCGCGCACGGTGACCGGCTCGCCTTGCTGCAGCTCGCACGGGATGGCGG
>JBKOZX010000189.1:0-4321 GCA_046726115.1 Actinomycetota bacterium
TGCCACACGCCGCTGGTGGCGGTGGGCCGCAACGTGTCCCGTAAGCGCGCGCTCGAGCTCGGTTTGACCGGCAGCACCATCGACGCCCGTACCGCCTTCGAGTGGGGACTCGTCAACCGGGTCGTCCCGCCCCGTGAGCTCGACGACGCGACGATCGAGCTGCTGAGCCGCGCCACGCGGGGGAGCCGATCGTCCAAGGGCCTCGGGAAGCAGACGTTCTACGAGCAGATCAGCCTCGAGCAGCGCGCCGCGTACGAGCACGCGGTGGACGTCATGGCCCGGTCCAGCCAGTCGGCCGACGCCCAGGAGGCGTTCACGGCGTTCCTCGAGAAGCGCCGGCCGAGCTTCGAGTAGCCCGCCCGGCGCTTCTCGATCGCTAGAACAGCTTGAGGTCGGGTGGGGCGTCGGCGCGCAACAGCTCGAGGTCGACCTCGATGCACTCGACGCCCCGGCTCTCGGCGAAGACGCGCGCCTGGGGCTTGATCCGGGTGGCCACGAACAACCCGCTCGTCGGCGCGAGCGTGCTGTCGAGATCGAGCCGTTCCTGGTAGCGGAGCAGCTGCTGGACGCCGGCGATCTCGCCGATGCGCTTCACCTCGATCACGACCGCGCGGCCGTCGCCGTCGCGGCACAGCAAGTCGACGGGTCCGATATCGGTCGGGTACTCGCGCCGCACCACGCGCAGATCGTCCCGCAACGCCCGCACGCGCGCTGCGATCAGGGCTTGCAGCTCGGCCTCCACGCCGTCCTTGGCGAGCCCGGGATCGTCGCCGAGCGTGACGTCGTGGTCGAGGAGGACCTCGTGCAGCTCGATGGCGAGCCGTTCACCGCCGGGATTCGTGGCGACGATCGAGCCCGGTTCCTCGCGGATCGTGCACGGCGGGCTCATCCAGTTGAGCGGCTTGTACGCCTTGGCGTCGGCGTGGACCGCGATCGAGCCGTCGGCCTTGAGCAGGATCAGCCGCTGCGCCGGCGGGAGCCGGGCACCGAGGCGGCCTTCGTACTCGACCGAGCACCGCGCCACGACCAGCCGCACGGGCCGCGTTGTACCACAGCGGCGTGCGCCCCGGACCTAGGCTCCGCGGCGTCGGCGGCTTTGCCGATCGGCGCCGCAAAGCCGGAGCTTGCGACGGCGGCGAAAAGAAACGCCGGCATCGAGAAGGAGGGGGGCATCGTGGGCATCAACAGCGGCATCTACAAGCTGGTCCTCGTCCTGCACATCCTGACGGCGATCGTCGGATTCGGCGCCGTGTTGCTCAACGGGATCTACGGCCAGCAGGCCCGGAGCCGCAAGGGCCCCGAAGGCCTTGCCATCTCCCAAGCCAACTTCCTCGTGACGAAGATCGGCATGTTCTTCATCTACGCCGTGTTCGTGTTCGGCATCCTGCTCGTCGTGCTGAGCGACAAGGCCTGGAGCTTCGGCGACTCGTGGATCGTCGCCGCGATCGTGCTCTACGTGCTGGGGATCGGGCTGGCGCACGGAGCCGCATTCCCGAACGCGCGGCGGATGATCAATCTGCAGGAGCAACTGCTCTCGATGGGTCCACCGCCGGCGGGCGCGGCCGCCTCCGGGGGTCCGCCGGCGCAGGTCATCGAGCTCGAAGAGCGCGGCCGCCGCGCGGGGATCGTGGGGGCCGTCCTGTCGCTGGACCTCATCCTCATTCTCATGCTCATGGTCTGGGGGCCGCGCTTCTAGCCCCGATCAGTTCCGCCGAAAGATCGGCACGTACCCTTTCGGCGTGAACTTCTACGACGACGTGCTGCGCGAGCTCATCGCAGCCGTCGGTGCGGCGCTGTTCTTCGGCAACCTGATCGCGCTCGCCCGGCGCCGCTCGGACCGCCGCCGCGCGTCTCAACGCTCGGTCGCCCGCGGCCGGCCGGGCAGCCCCGTGCGCGCGAAGGTTGCCGCCACCCGACGCCGCGACACGCTTCCCGAGGCGCCGCTGACGCGGACGGTCACCTACCTCGTGCTGGGGTTCATCGTGATGGTCGCGGGGCTGGCGGCCATCATCACCAGATAGGGCGCCCGCGACGCGCTAGTCCACTGCGCGACGGGCGGCGGCCACGATGTCGTCGACCGGTTGCGTTGCGTCCACCGTGACCACGTCGTCGCCCAGCTCGAGCGTGTCGAGTTGCGAGTCGAGGAGCGCGGGTCCGGCGAAGTGATCCTTGCGGGCGGCGATCCGCGCTTCGAGCACGTCTCGTGGCGCGACGAGGGCGACGAAGACCGCGTGGGGAACGCCGCGGCTGAGCCGCTCTCGGTAGGCGTGCGTCAGCGCCGAGCACGCGAGGACGAGGCCGCTGGATGCGTGCTCGCGGAGGATCCCATCTAGTCGATCGAGCCAGGGCGCGCGGGCGGCGTCGTCGAGCGGGATGCCCGCCGCCATCTGGGCCTTCGCCTCCGGCGAGTGCAGATCGTCGCCGTCGACGAACTCGACGCCGAGCGTGTCGGCGAGCCGCCGCCCGACGGTCGTCTTGCCGACGCCCTCGACCCCCATGACCACGATGAGGGGACGGCGAGCCGCCGCTTCCGTCTCGGCGGACCGCAACGACATGAAGTCGGTGACATCTAGGAGTCGCAGCGGGAACCGGACTGGAGTGGGCACGACCCGGCGCGTCGGATCGGAGAAGACCCGCGGGCCGCTCATCCGGACTGTCTCCCCGCGTGTGCGGACCTCACACCCGCCCGCAGCGATGACGTTCTTGACCCATTCGCTGTTCGCGCCGTAGGTCAGCGCAACGACGTAGTCCTCACCGGAGCGGAAGAGGTTCACCGGGGTCTGGTAGGTGCGCCCGGACAGGCGACCCACGTGGCGCACGATCCCGAAGCCAGGCAGCCGGGCCGCGAACGGACGCGTGACGTGGTTCGTCACCCTCGTGTTGAACCTCGCGATGTCTCTCGAGATTGGCATGCGACCTCTGTTGCCCGCTCCCAACCGTTACCGCGTCCCCGGCCCGTTGACATGTGACCAATCAGTCACCTATCATCTCGTAGATGGACGCAGTGTTCAGGGCCCTCGCCGATCCGACCCGGCGCAGCCTCCTCGACGAGCTCTTCCGGGAGGACGGGCAGACGTTGCATGCGCTCGAGGAGCGGCTTCCCATGACCCGCTTCGGCGTGATGAAGCACCTGAAGCAGCTCGAGGAGGCCGGCCTCGTGGTCACCAAGCGGCAAGGGCGGGAGAAATTGCACTTCCTAAACCCGGTCCCGATCCAGCTCGTCCACGACCGGTGGGTGAGCAAGTACGCCGAGCCGTGGGCCGCGGGGCTCAGCGGCCTCAAGCGCAGACTGGAGAATCCCATGGAGAAGGTGTTCGAGATCTACATCAAGACGGCGCCGGAGCGCCTCTGGCAGGCCATCACCGACGGCGATGCCAGGACGAAATACAACTTCGGCGCTCGGGTCGAGTCGGACTGGAAGGCCGGATCCCGCTACGAGCTGAGCCATCCGGCAGGCGGCGTCTTGGCGGAAGGGGAGGTCGTCGAGGCCGATCCCCCGCGCCGGCTCGTGCACACCATGACCGCGCTCTGGGGCGATGACGTGAAGAGCGAGGGCGAGTCGCGGGTGACGTGGGAGATCCAGCCGGTCGGCGACTCGTGCCGTCTCACGATTACGCACGACCATCTGCGTGAGGGCGCGAACGACCAGCTGTACGGCGGCTGGCCGATGATCCTGTCCGGCCTGAAGACCTGGCTCGAGACGGGTGAGGAGCTCACAACGCCGGGATCGCTGGTGTACAACTCCGGGTGACCCGGCCCAGGCGAAGCACGGCGGCGGCGGGTGCGCGCATCACGCCCGCCGCCGTCGGGTGCACGCGTCGAGCGGGTGACGGGAATCGAACCCGGTGTCTTACCGCGTTGGCGGGCGTCGCCAGGGTCGTCCTCTCCGGCGGTCCGGTGGGCTTCGGATCTCAGTTGCTGAATCGCTTCTCGCTGCCGCAGGTGAGTCGACAACGCCGGCGCACCCTGGTGCCAGTGTGTGAGTTGGCTGCGGGGCGTGAGCATCCCTGTGATGCAAGTTGGTGTCGTCGCCGTGAGGGCTGACGGCTCGGTTCGGATGTGCGCGCGGTCTAGTCGGTCGGATGAGCTGGGCCATTGCAGTCGTGACTGGGAGCTCCCGGTTTAGGTGGGCCGACCGGCAGTTCTGGGCGGCTGAGGAAGTACATCTCCTTGCCTCCGGCGCTCGAGTGGAGCGTCCCCGCACCCTGCGTCTCGGATCTACACGCGTTCGTACGTGAGGTGCACGGCGTTCCGCGACGGGCGAACGTCGCGTTGCCGGTACATCTGGCGCGTCCCTGTTTTGAAGAGCGGCGTGCCGCCA
>JBKOZX010000190.1:0-5314 GCA_046726115.1 Actinomycetota bacterium
GACGGCGGCTCTGCCGACCGTCGCCGCACGAGCCCGAGCTTGCGAGGGCGACAGTTTCATGCTTCGAGCGCGAGCAGTCCCCCGTCCTCGTCCCCGTCATCATCGTCGTCGACGGGGGCCAGCGAATGGCTGTCGCTCCGGAGCGCGTTGATCTCGGCGATGCGCTTCTCGAGCATGCGCTTGCGCGTCCCGACGAGCGCCTCGTACTCCTTGCTCGTGCTCTCGAGGCGCTTGCCGAGCGTGTCCATCTGGCCCACGAACTTCTCCCACTGCTCGAAGAAGTGCCCGAGGAGCCCGAGGATCTCGTCGGACCGGCGCGCGAGCTGGAAGTTCTCGCACGTCTGCCTGATCAGCGCCAGCACGGCGAGGAGTGTCAGCGGTGAGCAGAGCACCACCCGCTGGCGCGACGCGTCCTGGAGGATCGACTCGTCGGCTTCGTGGATGAACGCGTACAGCTGCTCGTTCGGGATGAACAGCAGCACGAAGTCGACCGTCCCGCCGGCAGGGTCGATGTACTCGCGCGTGCTCAGCTCCTTGATCCGCCCGCGGACATCGCGCAAGAAGTCGTCGCGGTACCGCTTGCGGTCCAGGTCGGACTCGGACTCGACGTGGCGGACGTAGTTGTCGAGCGGGAACTTGACGTCCATATGCACGACGAGGTCGTTCGGGAGGAAGAACGTGAAGTCGGGGATGCCGCGACCGCCGACCGCCGACCGCTGTTTCCGGTAGTTCACGTTCTCGATGAAGTCGGCCAGGCGCAGGACGTCCTCGGCCATGCGCTCGCCCCACCGCCCGCGGGTCTTCGGGCTCGCGAGGACCTCACGCAGGCTCTGCGTCGTGTGCAGCAGGTCCATGAGCCCCTCGCTCTGCTGCGAGAGCTGCTGGCTGAGCTGGCCGAACTTCCGGTCGCGGTCGGCCTCGAACAGCCGCACCAGCTCGCTCACCTGGTCGAGCCGTCCCGCCATTGCGTGGAGCTGCTGGTCGATCAGCGAGCTCTTCCCGTCGAGATCGGCGGCGCCCCGGTCCATGAGGGCCTGGTTCGTGGTGGCGAGCTGCGACACGAGGGCACCGGTGTCGACGCCGGGTCGCCGGGTGGCAACCACGAGCGCGGCCACCAGCCCCACGACGGTGAACACGAGGATCAGGAGCGCAATGGTCATGCGCCCATTGTGCGGAGGGGGTGTGACAGCTACGGGGATGCTGCCCTGGCAGGGCGCTGACCAGCCAGAACGCCCGTCAGGACTCGGGTCGGCCGGTGAAGTGCTCGAGCAGCAGCGCGTTGAGCGCGTCGGGCGCCTCTTCCGGGATCCAGTGGCTCACCTCGTCGAGGACCTCGAACCGGTACGGGCCGTTCACGTGCGCGGCGGTCCCCTCGGCGGCGTCGCGGCCGAGGGCAGGGTCGTAGGTGCTCCATACGTACAGCGTCGGCGTCGTGATCGGCGCGAGCCCTTCGACGAGACCGAGGTCGGCGGCGCGGTACCAGTTGAGCGCGCCCGTCATGGCGCCCGGCTGCGTGAGCACGCGCGTGTACTCCGCGACCGCGTCGCTGGGGAGGCCGCTCGCGGTGTACAGGCCGCGGAGTCCGGCGGCGTCGTTGTCGAGAAAGAACGCCTCGGCCTCGGGGCTGCGGAAGAACGCCACGTAGCTCGAGCGGTCGCGCTGGTCGCCCTCCTCGACCGCCCGCCGGAACGCGGCCGGGTGCGGCGTCGACACCGACGTGACCGTCAGCAGCCGGTCGGGATGACGCCCGGCGACCTGCCACGCGACCGCGCCGCCCCAGTCGTGACCGACGAGGTGAAACCGGTCGGCGCCGAGCGCGTCGGCCATGCCGAGGACGTCGCCGACCAGCCGGTCGGTGCGGTAGTCGTCCACGGAAGTGGGACGGGCACGCGGCGAGTAGCCCCGTTGATCGGGCGCCACGGTGCGGTACCCGGCCTCCGCCAGCGCGTCGAGCTGTTTCCGCCACGACAGCGACGTCTCTGGGAAACCATGGAGCAGGAGCGCGAGCTCGCCGTCGGCCGGCCCCGCGGCGTGGGCGTCGAAGACGAGATCCCCAACCACCAGCTCGACCGCCTCCACGGCTCTCCCTTGGTCGCCGTCGCCGCCGCGCAACCTAACTCTTGCACGGCGCGTGAAAGAACGAGCGCGGGGGCCTAGGGTTGCGCCGCCGATTCCGAGGGGGGCCGATGGACGACGGTCGCGATCCCGACGTCGAGCTGCCGATCAAGCTCGAGCCCTGCTCCAACGGCGAGTATGTCCCGCCGCCGATGACCGCGGTCGAGGCAGAGACCATCCGGCGCACGCACGAGGCCGCCGACGACCAGGCGCGACGCCTCGGGATGTCGCGGCGGAAGTTCCTGCGATCGGTATCCGGAGCAGCCTTGATGCTGCTGACATTGGACGCGACCGCACGCGCAGCGCGCGCCGGCGCGTCGGTCGGGGGCCGTTACCTGCTGCACCCTGATGCAGCCGGCGACCTCGACGCCGCCCGCGCCGCCCTCGCCGGGAACCAGTTCATCTTCGACGTGCAGCTCCACTACCTCAACTACGACCTCGCGCAGCCCGGCGCGCTCGGCATCGGTGCGCTGTTCCCGCAACAGCGCTGCGGCGAGTCCGACCCGCGCGCGTGCTACTCGGTCGACCATCTCGTCGAGGAGATTTTCCTCAAGAGCGACACGTCGAAGATCGTGATGTCCGCCATCCCCATCCCGGGCAGCGGCAACCCGCTGTCGATCCAGGACATGGAGCTCGTCAAGACGATCATGACGGAGCTGTGCGGTCGCGGGCGCGTGCTCACGCAGGGTCAGACCTTCCCCAGCATCGGGAGCCCGAGCGAGCAGCGCGACGCGATGGCGCAGCTGCGCAAGGATCACAAGATCGCGGCGTGGAAGGTGTACACGCATGCCGGTGGCCCGCCCTGGTGGCTCGACGACCACGAGCCCGACGACGTGCAAGGCGGCAAGCCGTTCCTCGAGAACGTCCGCGCCGTCGGGCCCAAGATCGTGGCGGTACACAAGGGCTTCGGTCTCGTCGGTGGGAACAACCGGCCGTACGCATCGCCGGTCGACGTGGGCCCGGCCGCCAAGGCGAACCCCGACATCAAGTTCGTCGTCTACCACTCGGGCTACGAGCCGGAGGACACCGAGGGGCCGTACACGGAGGCGACCGCGGACGTCGGTGTCAACCGGCTGATCAAGACCGCGCGCGACAACGGCATCGGCAAGGGCGGCAACGTCTACGCCGAGCTCGGCTCCACGTGGCGGTCCGTGATGAGCGACCCGACCCAGGCGGCTCACGTGCTCGGCAAGCTGCTCAAGCAGCTCGGCCCCGACAACGTCGTGTGGGGCACCGACTCGATCTGGTACGGCACACCCCAGGACCAGATCCAGGCGTTCCGCGCGTTCGAGATCACGTCCGCGTTCCAGGAGCAGTTCGGCTACCCCGCCCTCACCCAAGAAACCAAGGAGAAGATCCTGGGCAAGAACTCGGCCAAGATCTACAAGGTCAAGCCGACCGCCGGGAAGTGCGAATTCACTCCTGACGAGCTCGAGCACGTCCGCCAGGACCTCCCGACCGGCGCGCGTACCTTCGGTCCGAAGACCGCCACCGAGGTCGCGTCGCTGATCCGGGCCCACGGCTGGGCGTAATTCGCCGCACTGGCGCCGTCAGGCGCCGGCCGGTCGGTAGCAGAGCAGGACGTTGCCCGAGCTGAAGAAGGTGGTCGTCACGAGCTCGACGGGCACCCGTTCGTTCAGCCCCGTGAACAATGATTTACCGGCGCCCAAGAGGATCGGGTGCACCATGACCCGGAGCTCGTCGACGAGCCCCTGCTCCAGGAGGCTCACCGTCAGGTGTGGGCTCCCGAACAACGCGAGGTACTTGCCGGGCTGCTGCTTCAGCTCCGCCACCGCGTCGGCGGCGTTGCCCGTGACCAGCGTCGTGTTCTGCCAGTCGGCTGCGCCGAGCGTCGCCGAGAAGACGACCTTTGGGACGTCGTTCATCATCCCGGCCACGGCGGGATCGCCTTCGACCGCTTCGGGCGTCGGCCAGTAGCTCGCCATGCCCTCGTACGTCACCCGCCCGAACAGCAGCGTGTCGATGTCTCGGAGCTGGCTGATGGCGAACTCGTTGAACTCGTCGTCGACGTTCGGCCAGTCGAACTCGCCATTCGGCCCCTCGTAGTAACCGTCGAGGGTCACCACCATGAACGAGATGAGCTTCCTCACCGGATCGTCCTCCTGTCTGGCGCGTCTGCTGCCTTCGCGGGAGACGTCGGAGCGGCCGACAGGTTCTCGACGTCCGGCTGCAAATCTCCCGCGCCGACCGCCCCCGAACTCATCGGCCCCGCCGCTTGACAATAGTTGCCGTATATGGCAATGATTCTCCGCGTGGCAACGAACCGTGCGCGGCAGCTGACGCCGCTGCTTCAGGCGCTGGCGGATCCGACCCGTCTCGGAGTCGTGCAGCTCCTGAGCTCCGGGCCCCGGCGCGCCGGCGAGCTCGCCGACGCGTCCGGTCTGTCGGCGGCGGCCATGAGCAAGCACCTGCGCGTGCTCCTCCGCGCGCGCGTCGTTGCCGACGAGCGCGCGCCCGACGACGCCCGGGTCCGGATCTTCCGGCTCCGACCCGAGTCCGTGGTCGCGCTGCGGGCGTGGCTCGACCAGCTCCAAGCGCAGTGGGACGAGCAGCTGGGCTCGTTCAAACGACACGTGGAGAAGCAGCGATGACAGAAGCGCAGACCGTCTCGTCCGAGGTCGACGTGGTGGTCGATCCCGCCACTGCATTCCGAGCGTTCACCGAGGAGATGGACCTCTGGTGGGTGCGCGGGCCGATCAACTTCTGGAGCGACGGCGGGCGCGTCGTCGCGGTCCGGTGCGAGCCCGGAGTCGGCGGGCGCATCATGGAAGTGCTCGACGATCCCGCCGGCGGCGATGTGCTCGAGCGCGCTCGCATCACGTCGTGGGAGCCCGGAGCGGGGCTCGCGTGGACGAGCTCCCTGGACGACGTCCGGACCGAAGTGCGCTTCGCGCCCGTCGAAGGTGGCACGCGCGTGACGGTCGAGCACGTCGTCCCAGCCGGCGGCCAGGACAAGGGCGGGACGGCCTGGAGTCGGGTCGTGCCGAAGTGGTTCGGGGTGTGGTGCGCTCGACGCGACCGCGTGCCCCACGAGCAGATCGACATCGCCCGGCTGTCGCTCGGTATCTACTACGCGCGGCCCGCGGCGGCCGCCCGGTGGCTCGCCCGCGTGTTCGGCTTCGAGGCAGATGGCGACCTCCCCGAGGGCCCCGACCCGCTGCCCGAAACCGAGTACGGC
>JBKOZX010000191.1:0-3330 GCA_046726115.1 Actinomycetota bacterium
ACGCCGTCCTTCCCGGATGTGTCGACGCCTTGCAGGACGAGCAACACGCTCCTCTCTGCCTCGGCCCAGAGCCGGTTGTGCAAACCATCGAGCTCGTCGAGCATCGCTTCGTGCTGCTCGCGCGCGGCCGCCTTCCCGGACAAGCGCAGGCGATCTCCCGGGTCGCGCCGGGCGAGCCCAGGCGCCTGGCCGGGCGTGACGCGCAGGGCACCGAGGTCGACGGTCATCGCGTCTCCTAATACCGCAGCTCGGCAACCACCGCGTAGTGGTCCGACGGGTACACGCCGTCGATCGGATCGATCGCAGCGACGCGCGCGTCGACGACGTGGCCCGCGCCGCGCGCCTTGCGCCATCCCAGGAGGACGTAATCGATGCGACGGTCGGCCTCGAGGTCGCGAGCCGCGAACGGGTTGTCGTTCGACCACGTGAACCCGGCGCCGTCGCCGGCGACGTCCCACGCGTCGACGAGCACGAGCCGCTCCACCGGTACTGCCGCCCGGCCCGTCAGCATGCGGATCTCGTCGGAGTCGGGCTCGGCATTGAAGTCGCCGCACACGATCGGCGGAAAGCTGCGCCCCTTCGATTCGGCCACGAACTCGGCCAGCGTGCGGACTTGCGCCTGGCGCACGTGGCTCTCGTCGTACCGCCAGTTCAGATGGGTGGTGTACACCTCGAACCGCCCGCGGGGACCGTCGACCTCGGCTTTCAGCGCGACGCGGAACTCGTCGGTGCTCGGCGTCGTCGGCAGCGGGCGGCTGTCACTCGCCGCGATCGGCCAGCGCGACAAGATCGCGTTGCCGAACGACGCGTCACCGTCGTCGAATCCAGCAGCGAAGACGTACTCGTAGCCGAGTGTGTCGGCGAGCGCCTCGGGCTGGCCCAGACCGTCCTGCACGTCCCACACCTCTTGCAGCGCGACGACGTCGGCGTCGAGGCCGCGCAGGGTCTCGGCGATCGCCGGCTGTCGCTCCTGCCAGGGCCCGAACCGCCACCAGACGTTCCAGGTGGCGACGCGCAGGCGGGTGTGGATGAGATCGAGGGGTTCCATACGCTTCGCGACGAATGCCTACCAGGCGTCCTAGGCTGGCGCCCAGGAGCATCTACGCAGCGGGAGCGATCGATGATCGACTACGCGACCCTCGATTCGGCGGCCGGCCACAACTGGTACGACCTCGATCCCGACCTGCAAGCACGCGTTCGCCGCGACTGCCCACCCGAGGACCTGGCGTGGGCAGACGCCAAGCTGCGCGAGTTCGGCGGCCTCGTCGGCGAGCGGGTGGCCCCGAACTCGGAGGTCGTCGACGCCCACCCGCCCGAGCTCGTCCGCTACGACCGCTGGGCCGACGAGGTGAACGAGATCGTGCACCACCCCGCCGCTCTCGACTCGAAGCGAGCCCTCTGGAGCAGCGGGTACGTCGGCGGCTTCGCGCGCGATGAGGCCGCGCGGGGCCGGCCTGCCCCGGGCGTCGTGATGGCCGCCACCAGCTACCTGTTGTCGCAGGCGGACACGGGTCTGGTGTGCAGTCTCGGCATGACGAGCGGCGTCGCCGGCTTGGTTGCCGCGTACGCGCCGCCGGACGTGCGCGACTCGCTGCTGCCCGGCCTGCGGGCCGACAGCTTCGACGGCGGTGTCGACGGCTCGATGTTCCTGACCGAGCGCGACGGCGGGTCGGATCTCGGCCGGACCGTGCACTGCACGGCGCGCGACATCGGCGACGGGCGCGTCCTCATCAACGGCGAGAAGTGGTTCTGCTCGAACATCGACGGCGCTGCCATCGTGATGCTGGCCCGGCCCGAGGGCGCGCCCGACGGACCCGCGGGGCTCGGCCTCTACCTCGTCCCGAAGGTGCGCGAGGACGGCTCGCGCAACGCGATCTCGATGCGGCGGCTCAAGCCCAAGCTCGGCACGAAGAGCGTGCCGACCGGCGAGGTCGAGTTCCACGACGCGCTCGGGTACGCGCTGCGTCCTCGCCGCAACGACGCCAACGGTGCCGGCGGCGACTCCGACGCCGGTGGGCTCGGCCGGATGATGGAGATGGTCAACGGCTCGCGGTTCGGCGTCGCCATGATGGGCCTCGGCATCGCCCGCCGCTCGTTCCTCGAAGGCGTCATCTGGGCCCACCATCGCCGCGCGAAGGGCCGGCTGCTCGTCGACCTGCCGCTCCTCCGCGAGCAGCTCGTCGACATGCTCGTCGAGCTCGAGGCCGCGTTCGCGCTCGGCTTCGAGCTCGCGGCGGCGGCCCGCTCGCAAGACGGCGCCCGCCTGCGCCGCATCCTCGTCCCCGCGGCGAAGGTGCGGCTGTGCCGCTTCGGCGTCGAGGCGGCGAGCCAGGCGGTCGAGCTGCACGGCGGCAACGGCTACTGCGAGGACTGGCACCTGACCCGCCAGCTGCGCGACGCGCAGTGCCACCCGATCTGGGAGGGAACCGAGCAGATCTGCCAGCTCGATGTCCTGCGCGCGATCCGGCGCGACTCGGCGCACGAGGCCGCCTTGGCGCGCATCGACGAAGCACTCAGCACGGCCGGCGCCGGGCCCGAGTACATCGCCGAAGCGGTCGAGGCCGTCACCGCGGCGCGCAACGAGCTCGAGCGGCGCGTCGAGGAGCTCCCGGCTCTCGACGCCGACCTCGCCGAAGCCCGCGCTGCCCACCTCACGACCCAGCTCGCACGCACGGCCGCAGCCGCGTTGCTGCTGGAGCAGTCGGCCGATCCGCACAAGGCGCTCGTGGGCCTGCGGTTCGCCCGGCGCAACCTCTCCCCCGGCGGTGTGTGGGACGACCGCATCGCGACGGTGGCCGGCCGCGAGCTCCTCGCGTTCGACGAGCTTGACCACGCGACCGCCGAGAAGGCCGCCGCCTGAATTCACCCTGACCTTCCCCTGACCAACGACGGGCAGGAAGGAGGCGAGTGCGGTGGAGACGTTCAACTTCCCGGGTTCGATCGCCGTGGTGACCGGCGCGTCGTCCGGGCTCGGTCGCCGTATGGCGCTCGACCTGGCCGCACGGGGCGCGATCGTCACCGGCGTGGCCCGCCGTGAAGGGCTCTTGCAAGAGGTAGCGAGCGAGATGCAGCGATCGTCGCCCGACTCCGGCTACGTCGTGTGCGACGTGAGCGACACCCACAAGTTTGCGGACGTGCTGTCCGATCTCGAAGCCACACACGGTCGCATCGACGTGCTCATCAACGACGCCGGCATCGGCGAGCCCGACAGCGACGGCATCGAGAAGTACCACGCCGTGCTCGAAACGAACTTCTTCGCCGCCGTTGCCGGGACGCTCGCGGTGCTGCCCGGGATGGAGGAGCGCTCGCACGGGGTTGTCGTGAACGTCT
>JBKOZX010000192.1:0-18222 GCA_046726115.1 Actinomycetota bacterium
GTCGCGTTCACCGAGATCCCGCCGTTCCTCGGCCTGCCGTCGGTTCACGATCCCGACGGCTACTGGGACCCGTTCTTCCGGGCGTGCGCGGAGACGGGCACGGTCGTGTGTATGCACATCGGCTCGTCGTCGAGGATGCCGTCGACGTCAAACGACGCGCCGCCCGCTGTGGGCTCGACGCTCACGTACATGAACGCCGCGATGTCGCTCACCGACTACCTGATGTCCGGCGTGTTCGAGAAGTTCCCCGACCTCGTGATCGCGTACTCCGAAGGGCAGATCGGGTGGATCCCGTACGTCCTCGAGCGTGCCGACGCGGTGTGGGACCACAACCGGGCGTGGGGTGGCGTGGCCGACAAGGTCAAGAAGCCGCCGAGCCAGTACTACCGCGAGCACGTGTACGGCTGCTTCTTCGACGATCCGCATGGCCTGCGCTCCCTCGAGGACATGGGCGTCGACACGATCACGTTCGAGACCGACTACCCGCACAGCGACTCCACGTGGCCGAACAGCAAGGAAGTCGCCGAGCGGCAAATGAAGGACCTCGACGACGACCAGATCCAGAAGATCGTCCGCGGCAACGCGATCCGGATGCTCCAGCTCGATCTGGACGAGTAGCTCGATTCAGGAAGCGCCGTGTTCGACAACGCGGGCGAGCACGCCGGGTCCGGTCGGCACTGGGCGCAGAGACCGGGAGCATTGATCGCGGTCGCCGTCGGGCTCTTCGGCGGGATCGCGGCGTTGCGGGTCGTCGTTTCCTCGCCCCGGGACGGGGTCGGGATCCTGTTCGTCATCCCGATCGCCGCGCTGGCGGCGCGCTTCGGCACGCGTGGAGGGATCGTCGGCGCGCTCGTCGCCCTGGTGCTGCTCGTCATCACGAGCGCCGTCAACGGCGAGTCCTATACGACGATCGGGTACCTCACACGGGCAACGGCCTTCGTGTTGGTCGGGCTCGTGCTCGGGCTCTTGAGCGAACGTGTCGACCGTGCCAGACGGTTCGAGCTGCACCAACTCGAGCACTCGCCGCTGGCGATCATCGAGGCCGAGCAGACCGGGGTGATTGCGCGAGTGAATCAGGCGGCCGAGCAGCTGCTCTCGCACACGGCTCGCGAGCTCGTCGGCCAGCCGCTTCAGTCGGTGCTTCCGAAGCGCCTGCACGCCGCGTACGAGCAGGCCCGCGAGGGGTACCTCGCGGATCCCCGCTTCCAAAGGGTGTCCGGCGTGGAGGTGGCGGTATGCGGCCGCGACGGCGTCGAGATCCCCGTCGCCGTCAACCTGTCGCCGGTGCCCGTCGCATCGGGCCTTCTGGTCCGGATCACGCTCGTCGACATCCGCAAGCAGGTCGAGCTGGAGCGCAGTCTGCGAGCCACGGCCGAGGAGCTCGCGCGCTCGAACACGGAGCTCGATGAGTTTGCCTCGATCGCCTCGCACGACCTCCAGGAGCCGCTCCGTACGCTCTCCGGCTTCGCGCAGCTCCTGCAGCGCCACCACGGTGAGCAGCTGGACACCGACGCCCAGGAGTTCATCGGGTACATCCTCGAAAGCGCAAGGCGCATGCAGGACCTCATCAACGACCTCCTCGCCTACTCCCGCATCGGCCGGCGCGAGCTGCGGCCGGAGGCGGTCGACACGAAGGAGCTCGTCGAGGAGGTCACCTGGTCGCTCGCTTCTGCGATCGACGACGCCGGCGCCGAGATTGTCGTGCACTCCGTCCCGTGCGTGCAGGCGGATCGGCGTCAGCTCGAGCAGCTGTTCCAGAACCTCATCTCGAATGCGGTGAGGTTCCGAGGCCACGATCGACCGCGGATCGACGTGTCCGCGGTGCAATCGGGTGACGGGTGGAAGTTCTCGGTGGCCGACGACGGGATCGGAGTCGACCCCTCGCTCGCGGAGCGGGTCTTCAACATGTTCGAGCGCTTCCACGGGCAAGACCGGCACGACGGCACCGGCATGGGCCTGGCGATCTGTCACCGGATCGTCGAGCGGCACGGCGGTCGGATCTGGGTCGAGCCGCGCCGGGGTGGCGGGAGCGTCTTCTCCTTCACACTCCCGATCCCGGCGGCGGCTACGTCTGCCTGACGAGGCCGATCCGTGTCGCCACGGCCACAGCCTCGAGCTTGGAGTGAGCGCCGAGCTTCGTGAGGATCCGCTGCACGTGGTTCCGGACCGTGTGGTGGCTGATGAAGAGTCGCTCCGCGATCGTTTGGTTCGACAGGCCCTCGACGAGCAGCTGGAGGACCTCGAGCTCACGCGAGGTCAGACTCGTGGTGCCGTGTCGGCTGTCCGCCCGCAGGCTCGGCAGCAGGCGTGTGAGCAGCGCGGGTGAGATCGAGGCACCCCCCGCATGCACCGTGCGCACGCTCTCCACGAGCTCGTCGAGGGCTCGGTCCTTCGTGACGAAGCCGGAGCAACCGGCCGCCACCGCTTTGCGGATCGTGGCTTCGTCCTGGAGGCCGGTCAGCATGACGAGGTGCGCGACCGGATGCTCCCGGTGCAGCTGGGCCGCGAGCGTCGCACCGTCGCTGTCGGGCAGCCGGTAGTCGATCACGACGACGTCCGGCGGGTCGGCACGTACCGACGCCAGCGCTTCGGCCGCCGTGTGGGCGACTCCGGAGACGACGATGTCGCGGTGCCCGCCGAGGACCTGCACCAGCAGCTCGGTGAACATCCGATGGTCGTCGACGAGAAGCACGTTCAAGCGGCGGAAGTGTAGAGCGACGTCGGCGGACCGGGTAGGAAATGTCCAGGTATGCCCTCCGCCATCACGAATGTGGGACGCGCTTGCACTAGGGCGCGCCACCACGTTCTCCCCACACGAGATGGGCGTCCCTGCGTCTAGGAAGCACCCCTCGAGTCGTCCACCCTTGGTGGTACGTCCGGGGGAAGCCCTCGGAGACATGAGGGCGGCCCCGCTTGTCGGGGTGGGACCCCGACAAGGAGAGAAGTTGCGGACGAAGATTCTCGGCCTCGGTGTGGTGGTAGGTGTTCTGGCCGCGCTCGGCATCGCCTTCGCGACGTGGACTGCCACCGGAAGTGGATCCGGAAACGCGAAGGCCCTCGGGGCGCCCGCGACCGTGACGGTCAACGCCAGTACCGGCAACGCCGATCTCTACCCGGGGTTCACACAGGGTGACCTGTACTTCACGCTCACGAACACCAACCCGTACGGCATCACGTTCACCACGGCGGACTTCTCGGGCGTGACCATCACGTCCTCGGACGAGCTGAACTGCCCGGCATCGAACGTGACGATGACCAGCCCTAGCGCGAGTGGGCTGAGCCTGCACGTCAACGGCAACGCCACCTCGGCTCAGGAGTCCATCGCCGACAAGGTGACCATGGCCCTCGCCGCACCGGATGGCTGTCAGAACGTGGTTTTCACGGTCAGCGGTATCACCTTGAGCGGCGCGTCGACCTGATCTGACGGATTCGCACCGTGCCGCGGCCGGGGTCCGGCCGCGGCACGGTGGCCGCCGCACACATCGCAGGGGTGAGTTGCCGTGCAGACGCGCATCGGCGTCCGGCTCGCGGGGATCATCACCGTGGGCGTCATCACCGCCCTGAGCTCGATGGCTGACGCACGGGCCACCGTGCCCGTCCAACAGGACGCCTTCGAGATCAGCGGTGAGGTCAACGGGCTCTATCCCGGGGCGAACACGACCTTGGAGGCTCGTGTCACCAACCCCCAACCCTTCACCATCCGCGTGACGTCGGTGGCGACGGCAGTCGAGGACGCCAATCCCAGCTGCCCGGGTTCGATGCTCGAGATCGGCGACGTGCGCGCACCGGTGGACGTCCCGAGCGGCGCGACCGGCTCGGTACCCCTCACGGTCCAAATGGACGGCAATGCTCCCGACGCCTGCGAGGGCACGATCTTCACACTCGAGTTCGTTGCCACCGCGACCGACACCGTGACCGGTACCGGTGGGCCGGCGTCGCGGAGCTCACCGCCCAATTCGGTGGGTCACGGCAGCCTCGCGTTCACGGGCACTGACATCGTCAAGGTGCTCGCGATCGCCCTCGCGCTCGTCGCCCTCGGTGTTCTCGCTCGGCGCGCCGCCCATCGTCGACGGCGGACAGCGCCATGAGTCGCAGACGTGACTCGGTCCCCGAGATTCACTGGCGGAGCCCCGAGGCGCCAGATGTCAAGGGCACGAAGCCCCGGCGTGCGCTGCGGCGCATCGTCGTGTTCGGCATGATCTCCTTGGCCGTGACGTGCGTCGGGGTCGCGTCCGCGTCCTGGTTGACCTCGGCCCTCGGTAGCGGCCGCGCCGCCGCGCAGAACGTGAGTGCCGGGAATCCGCCCACCGTCCAGGCTGTCGGCTCGACGGTCACGGTCTCGTGGTCGGCCAGCACCCTGTCCGGCGGTGGGCCCGTAGAGGGGTACCAGGTCAAGCGATACAACAGCTCGAACGTGCTCCAGACCATCGGCGCCAACTGCGCCGGCACGGTCGCCGGGCTCACGTGCACCGAGTCCAGTGTCCCGAACGGCGACTGGAAGTACTCCGTGACGCCGGTGAAGGGCGGCTGGTCCGGAGCCGAGAGCCCGAAGACCGATGTGACGGTCGTGGCGCCGACGGTCACCTCGGTGAGCCCGAGCTCCCGAGGTCAGGGGGCCACGAGTCAGAACGTCGCGATCACCGGTACGAACTACCAGAGCGGAGCGACCGCGTCGTTCTCGGGGACCGGCATCACGGTCAACTCCACGACGTTCAACAGCTCCACCCAGATCACCGCCAACATCACGGTCGCGGGGAACGCCACGACCGGGGCCCGAAATGTGACCGTCACCAACACCGACAGCGGTGTGGGGTCCTGCACGGGGTGCTTCACCGTCAATGCCGGGCCGACGGTGTCTTCAACGAGCCCTAGTTCGCGACCTCAGGGGGCCACGAGTCAGAACATCGCGATCACGGGCACGAACTTCGTGAGCGGCGCGAACGCGACGTTCTCGGGGACCGGCATCACGGTCAACTCCACGACGTTCAACAGCTCCACCCAGGTCACCGCCAACATCACCATCGCCGGAGGCGCGACCGTCGGAACCCGCGACGTCACCGTCACCAACACCGACAGCGGTGTGGGGTCCTGCACAGGGTGCTTCACCGTCAACGCACTCCCGACCGTGACCTCCACCAGCCCGAGCTCACGCGGCCAGGGCGCGACCAGTCAGAACATCGCGATCACTGGCACGAACTTCCAGAGCGGCGCGAACGCGACGTTCTCGGGAACCGGCATCACGGTCAACTCCACGACGTTCAACAGCGCCACCCAGGTGACCGCGAACATCTCGATCGCGACCGGGGCGACCACAGGCGCCCGTAACGTGACCGTGACGAACCCTGACACGGGCAGCGCGTCGTGCACGGGGTGCTTCACCGTCAATGTGGGGCCGACCACGACCTCGATGAACCCGTCCTCGGGTTCCCAGGGCGCCGGCCCTGGAGACGGGACCGTTACGGGCACGAACTTCGTCAGCGGCGCGACCGTGTCGTTCTCGGGAACGGGCATCACGGTCAACTCCACGACGTTCAACAGCGCGACGCAGTTGACGGTCAATGCGACCATCGCTCAAAACGCTGCCACCGGCGCTCGCGACGTGATCGTGACGAACCCCGACGGCGGGCGGGGCACCTGCACCGGTTGCTTCACCGTCGTCGCGGGGCCCACCGTGACCTCGACCAACCCGAGCTCGCGTGGTCAGGGCGCCACCAATCAGAACATCGCGATCACGGGCACGAACTTCGCGAACGGAGCGATCGCCTCCTTCTCGGGGACCGGCATCACGGTCAACTCCACGACGTTCAACAGCTCCACCCAGGTCACCGCCAACATCACGGTCGCGGGGAACGCCACGACCGGGGCTCGCAATGTGACCGTCACCAACCTGAATACCGGCAACGGGTCGTGCACCGGCTGCTTCACGGTCAACCCGGCGCCAACCGTGACCTCGACGAGTCCCTCGTCATCCCCGAGGAACACGACGCTGACCGTGACCGTCATCGGGACCAACTTCCAGAGTGGGGCCACGGTGTCGTTCAACTCGAACAAGATCACCGTGAACACCGTCACGTTCACGGACTCGTCACATCTATCCGTGAACATCACGATCGCCAACGGCGGAGGGGCTGTCGGGTTGTACACCGTGACGGCGACGAACCCCGACGCCGGTACCGGATCGTGCACCAACTGCTTCCAGGTGACCTAATGACCGTGCAAATATTGTTGATCGAGGACAGCCCCGCCGACGTGCGGTTCACGCAGTACGCGTTCGAGAAATCGAGGATCGCGAGCCGGCTCGTCGTCGTGCCGGACGGCGTCGAGGCGATGCGCTATCTGCGCCGCGACGGTGAATACCTCGACGCGACTCGCCCCCACCTGGTGCTCCTCGATCTGCACCTCCCGAACAAGAGCGGGCACGAGGTGCTGGCCGAGGCCAAGGCCGATCCCCAGCTCTGCTCCATACCGATGGTCGTGCTCACAACCTCGACCTCGGAGGAGGATCTCGCCGAGGCGTACCGGCTGCACGCGAATTGCTACATCACCAAGCCCTTCGACCTCGATGGCTACATCGCCGTGATCCGGGCCATCGAGCACTTCTGGATGGAGCTCGCCGAGTTGCCGGCCTCGTGATCGCGAGTAGCCGTCAGGAGTAACGCAGCTGCTCGTCCCAGTCGGCCGGTCGGCCCTCGGGGGTGAGGTCGAAGAGGTTCCAGAGCGGCTCGAGGGTGCCGACGTGGCGGGGATCCTGCCCCGGTTCGACCGGTGCGTAGAAGAGCTCCGAGCCCCAGAAGTGCCGGATGACGTCGCCGTCGCGGTGGAACACGTTCAGCATCGGCCTCTGGTCTCCCTCCGGCGTCTCGGCG
The DNA here is from genome assembly GCA_046726115.1 of Actinomycetota bacterium. Classification (GTDB taxonomy): domain Bacteria; phylum Actinomycetota; class Acidimicrobiia; order IMCC26256; family JACDBD01; genus JALZAA01. The sequence goes on from JBKOZX010000192.1 coordinate 6,867, forward strand.
AGGTACTCGCGGTTGTACGTGTTGCCGGCCGACGAGACGAGCCGGAGCCGCCGCCAGCCTCGTTCATCGGCGAAGGCGACGACGCGCTCGACCGGCGCCTTGGCGACGACGGCGAAGTTCATGTGCTGGCTGACGTGCTCGGCGGCGCCGTCGAGTTGATCGAGGAGCGCCGTGCACGACGGACACGGGCCCTCGATAAGCGGGAGGCGCGCCGTCTGGCCGCCCTCTGGTCCCGGCCGGTCGTCGCCCGGATCGCGCGGGAACATCATGCTGTAGATCGCGAGCGAGTCGCGGCCCGGCGCGAACAGCTCGGACAGCCGAACGTCCGTTGGGGCGCCGTCAGGTCCGATCCCTCGGAAGACGTAGTCCTCCGGGACGGCGCCGCCGGGCGGGAGCGCACGCCGCGCCGCCGCCACCGCCTCCATCTCTCGACGCAGCTGGATCTCCTGCTCGAGCAGCTGGTCGCGCGCTGTCCGGTACTCCGGTGACTCTCCTGGATAGCTCGTCATAGTGTGTCCGACCCCCTCAAGGCCCGGAACTCATCGCGGCCGGCGCCTGCTCGCCTAGGTTTTCGGCGGCATCACCAGGACGGTGCCCTGGGCCAGGCACACGGTTCGCCCGTCGTTCGTGACCTCGATCTGGACGACGGCCGTGCGCTTGGTGAGCGAGACGATCTGCGCCGCGGCGGACAGCGTTCCCGTCGTGACCGGGGCAAGGTAGTTGAGCTTGAACTCGGTCGTCGCCGCCCACGCGCCACGGGGGATGACGGGATAGCAGACCGTGCCGAGGACGTGATCGCACAACCCTGCGAGCACCCCGCCGTGCAGGTTCCCGAACGGGTTGAGCAGCTCGTCGCGCACGATGACGTCGGCGCGCATGCCGCCCGGCCAGGTGTCGGCGATCCGGATGCCCAGGAAGCCCGGCAGGCCCTGGGGCTTCTCGTGTGCCTCGGCGAGCCCGTCGGCGACGCGCTGGTCGTAGGACTCGAACGCCGGCCGCGCCGGCTTCCCGTCCGCCATGCGGGCGGACCTTAGGCGCCCGGACCCGAGAGCAGCGCCGGGGCGAGCTCCCGCCAGTCGGCGATCGGGACCTCCGTGCGTTGGGGCCTGAGGACCTGCACCGCGACGTGGTCGGCGCCGGCGTCGAGGTGCTGCTGCACGCGGGAACGGATGGCGTCGGCGTCACCCCACGCAACAAGTGTGTCGACGAGGCGGTCGCTCCCGCCGTCGGCGATGTCGTCGTCCGTGATACCGAACCGGCGCAGGTTGTTCATGTAGTTCGGGAGGTCGAGATAGATCGCCATGTGCGCGCGCCCGATGCGTCGCGCCTCGGTGGGATCGGTCTCGAGAACGACGGCCTGCTCCGGCGCCAGCAGCTTCTCCGAGCCGAGGATCTCGCGAGCGCGAGCGGTGTGCTCGGGCGGCACGTTGTACGGATGGGCGCCGTCGGCGCGCTGGGCTGCCAGCGCGAGCATCTTCGGGCCCAAGGCGGCGAGCACGCGTCGCGGCGGCTCCGCGGGCTCGGCGGCGACGTACATCGCCGTGTCCATCCGGTCGAGGTACTCGCGCATCGCCGTCAGCGGCGGGCCGTACGTCTGGCCGCGCAGGCCCTCGACCATCGGCTGGTGACTCACACCCAATCCGAGGACGAAGCGGCCCGGGAACGCGTCGCTCACGGTCTTCCAGCCCCCGGTCATCGTCATGGCGTCGCGTCCGTAGATCTGGGCGATGCCGGTCGCCGCCGTGATGCGCCGGGTGCCCCCGAGGAGGAGCGCGGCGTGCACGAGTGGGTCGCGGCCGACGGCGTCGGGCACCCAGATCGCGTCGTAGCCGAGCTCCTCGAGCTCCGCCGCCAGCTCCCGTGCGCGCGCGATGGGCTGGAGGTCGAGCGCGAACGTCCAGATGCCGACTCGCCCGATGTCCACGGTGGGCTCCCCGCTGGACACGAAATGAGAACACGTTCTACCTTGGGGATCGTAGCGGGGGAGAGCGACGTGAGCGTGACGACGGACCGGTCGGACGACCGCCTGCTCATCGGCGGCGAGTGGGTCGAGGGCGGCGACGGCGGCTACGAGATCGTGAACCCGGCGACCGAGGCCGTGGTCGGTGTGGCGCCCGAGGCGTCGGCCCAGCAGGCGCGCGACGCCGCCCGGGCGGCGCGGGACGCCTTCGAGTCGTGGTCGCAGACGACGCCCGAGCAGCGCGCCGAGCTCCTCACGGCAGCAGCGAAGCGGGTGCGGGAGAAGCTCGAGGACCTCGTGCCGCTCGTGATCGCGGAGACGGGGTGCACCACGGCCGTCGGGCGCGCGATGCAGGTGCCGGTGGCGGCCAGCCGGTTCGACCGGTACGCGCGCGGCGCGCTCGAGCCCAGTGTCATCCCCCTCGCGCCGCAGGAGATGCCGGCGACTCCGATGGCGCCGGCGGGCTTGATGGGTGCGCTCGCGCGTCGCGCCCCGGTCGGCGTGGTCGCCTGCATCACGCCGTACAACTTCCCGATCGTGAACATGGCCGGCAAGATTGGTCCTGCGCTCGCGATGGGCAACACGGTCGTCGTGCGACCGGCACCCCAGGACCCGCTCGCGGTCATCGAGCTCGTGCGAATCCTCGAGGAGGTCGGCTTCCCGCCCGGTGTCGTGAACGTCGTGACCGGCTCGAGCCCGGTGACGGGGGAGGCGCTGGTCGATTCACCCGACGTCGACATGATCAGCTTCACGGGCAGCACCGCCGTCGGCCTGCGCATCGCCGAAGCGGGCGGCCGCACGATGAAGCGGCTGCTGCTCGAGCTGGGCGGCAAGGGCGCGGGCATCGTGCTCGACGACGCCGACCTCGCCACCGCCGTCACCGCGGTCGGATCGGTGTGGACGTTCCACGCCGGGCAGATCTGCACGGCGCCGACGCGGGCGATCGTGCACCGGTCTCGCTACCAGGAGTTCGTCGAGGGCCTGGCCAAGATGGCGACGCTGCTCCCTGTCGGCGACCCGACCGACCCGAAGACCGTCGTGGGGCCGCTGATCACCGGCGCGCACCGCGAGCGCGTCGAGGGCTACATCCGTGCCGGCGCCGGCGAGGGCGCGGAGGTCGCGGTCGGCGGCGGCCGTCCCTCGCATCTCGACCGCGGCTTCTTCGTGGAGCCGACGCTGCTGGCAGATGTCCGCAGCGACATGCGGGTTGCGCGCGAGGAGATCTTCGGCCCCGTGATCGTGGTCGAGGCGTTCGACGACGACGATGAGGCCGTGCGCCTCGCGAACGACAGCGACTTCGGTCTGTACGACTACGTGTTCACCGGCGACTCTGCCCGGGGCATGCGGCTCGCGCGGCGCCTGCGGGCCGGGAACGTCGGCATCAACACGATCCAGCGCAACCACGAGACGCCGTTCGGGGGCACGAAGTACAGCGGCGTCGGCCGCGACGGTGGCTCGTTCGGCCTCCACGCGTACTCGGAGCTCCAGAGCGTCGTCTGGCCCGGGTGACGCCGGCGTGAGCGAGCCCGTATGACCGACGACGTCGTCACTGTTGTCCCTCCCGGGAAGCTCGTCTTCGGGATGCAGCTGCCGTCGGTCGCGCTGAGCACGATGGTGGCGGCGCCGTGGGAGCGGGAGAACGGCGCCGGCGTTCCCGAGCTCGTGCGGGCCGCGCAGTCCGCCGACCGCGCCGGGTTCTTCTACGTCGCCGTGTGCGACCACATCGCGATCCCGCGCCCGGCGGCGGCGACGATGTCGACGACGTGGTACGACCCGATCTCGACGTTGGGCTTCCTCGCCGCGTACACCACACAGACGCATCTGATGACGAACGTCCTCGTCGGCGGCTACCGGCACCCGCTCCAGACGGCCAAGGCGTTCGCGACGCTCGACACGCTCTCCGGCGGCCGCGCGATCCTCGGCGTGGGTGCGGGGCACGTCGAGAGGGAGTTCGACGCGCTCGGCCTTTCGTTCGCCGACCGGGGCCAGGCGCTCGACGCCGCCATCGACGGCGTGAAGGCCTCGTGGCGCGACGAGTTCGTCGGGGACGGCGAAGACGCGGTCGGCCTGCGGCCCCGCCCCGTCCAGCAGCCGCGCCCGCCGATCTGGATCGGAGGCTCGAGCCGTCCGGCGCTGCGGCGGGTCGCTGAGCGCGGCGACGGCTGGATCCCGCAGGGGACGCCGCGCAAACGCATGCCGGAGTCGATCGCGTACCTCCGCGCCCACCGCGACCAGGTGCGCCCCGGCGTCGAGCCCGAGATCGGCGTCATCACCGAGGCGATGTATGTGGGCGAGCCCGACTGGGACGTCGCCCGCGGCACGATCACGGGCCCACCCGAGAAGGTGGCCGAGTCGATGAACGAGTACGGCGCGATGGGCGTGGCGCACCTCCAGGTGCGGTTCCAGTCGCGCTCGGTCGACGAGCTGTGCGACCAGATCGAGCGGTTCGGCGCCGAGGTCGGACCGCACCTCACTCGCTGACGTAGGAGCTCGCGATGGCAATGCTCGGCCTCCGGTACGACCTCAGGGCTCCGAACTGGGGCCCGGCGACGCACGCCGAGCTGTACGCGGCGTGTCTCGACCAGGCCGCGTGGGCGGACGAGCGGGGCTTCGACGCCGTCGTCCTCTCCGAGCACCACGGCGCCGAGGACGGCTACATCCCGGCGCCGGTCACGATGGCGGCTGCAGTCGCAGGACGGACACGACGCATCCCGATCAACATCGCCGCCGTCCTCGTGCCGCTCCACGATCCGATTCGGCTCGCGGAAGAGCTCGCAGTGGCCGACCTCGCCAGCGGCGGGCGCATCAGCTTCGTCGCCGGGCTCGGCTACCGGTACGAGGAGTTCGAGATGGCGGGCGTCGACCGCAAGCGACGCGGCAAGCTCCTCGAGGAGTACGTCGACGTGATGCGGAAGGCGTGGACCGGCGAGCCATTCGAGTGGCGCGGCCGACGCGTGCAGGTCACACCGAAGCCCTTGTCACAGCCCCACCCGTTCATGATGATCGGCGGCTCCACCGAGATCGCAGCCCGGCGCGCGGCGCGACTCCGGCTGCCGTTCTTCCCCGCCGTCGGCGACCCGAAGCTGGCCGAGGTCTATGCCGACGAATGCCGCGCGGTGGGGTTCGACGGCGGCTTCGTGAGCCTGCCCGCGGGGCCGGGGTTCGTGCACGTGGCCGAGGACCCGGAAGCGGCGTGGGCGATGATCGGGCCGCACGCACTGCACGAGGCGAACGTGTACGAGAGCTGGCAGACGCCGGGGCAACGTTCCGCCGTCGACGTGCACGCCAAGGACGTCGACGAGGTGCGCAAGAGCGGCGTGTACCGGGTCGTGACGCCCGACGAGTGCGTGGAGCTGGCCGCGGAGCTCGGGAACCACATGCTCGTCCTGCATCCCCTCATGGGCGGCATCGCACCGGACCTCGGCTGGGAGAGCCTCGAGCTGTTCGAGCGCAAGGTTCTCCCGCGCCTCAACTCGACCTGATGCGTCCACAGAGCATCACAGCGATGCTCCTGGGACGCATCTACCAGAGGTCGTCGGTGTAGCGGTCGGTGCCGGGGACGGTCGCGAGGAACGGCGACACAAACAGGATGCGGCCGACGCCGCTGACGTCGAACTCCTTGCCGAGCCCGCCGAACCGATCGTCGAACACCTCGAGAGGATCCTCGTCGAGGAAGTAGAGCTGGAGGAAGCGGTCGGTGTCCTCGTTGCGGGGCACGTCGCTGGGCGCGTCCTGGAAGAGCGGCACCGGCGTGAACGTCGTCATCACCTCGGCCGGGCACGGTCGGTCGTGGAACCACGCCACCACGTCGTCATGCGTCTTCCCGTCGGCGACCTCGCCGATGACGGCGACGAGGCCCGGGAAGTGGTGGTCGAGCGCGAGCTCGGCCGGCACGCCGTCCGGGCTGGCGTGCTGCTCGTCGAGAAAGCGGTACATGAGCGTGTGGATGTGGTCGCGCTCCGCGAACATCCGATCATGGGCGTGGAGCCAGTTCACCTGCTCCGTTCCCCACTTCATCCACTCACCGAAGCGCCCGGCGAGGATCCAATAGAGCGCGAGGAACGAGCCGACCATCGGGTCGGCGGTGATCGGGGAGTCCGACGGGTAACGCTTGTCCTTGCACGCGCGGGTGGCGACAAAGCGGCCGCCGGACACCGTCCACGCGCCGATCATGCAGCCGGCATAGAAGTGGTCGCGCTCGTACCAGCGGTTGTATTCGACCTCGTAGCCCTTGTGCGGCTCGACGAGCGTGAACAGCGCGCCGCCGAGCTTGATCGGCTTCTCGCTCGTGTCACCGGTCCCCAAGGGCTGGATCACCGACTCCGTGGTCATGTCGCCTCCGTTGTCCGCGCGGCGAGCGCGCGCTTGTCGACCTTGAGCATCGAGGTGAGCGGCAGCTCGTCGACCACCTCGAGGCGATCGGGCGCCTTGTAGTCCGCCAGGCGGTCGCGGCACCACGACCGCAGCGCGTCCCGCGTGGGCGGCGGCGAACCCGGCGCCGCCACCACGAACGCGACGCCCACCTCGCCGAGGACCGGGTCGGGCGCGCCGACCACCGCCGCCCGCGCGACGGACGGATGTTCGGCGAGCACGGCCTCGACCTCGGCCGGGTACACGTTGTATCCGCCGCGAATGTACATCTCCTTGAGCCGTCCGACGATGCGCAGGTTGCCGTCGGCGCCGACGAACCCGAGATCGCCCGTGTGCAGCCACCCGTCGGCGTCGATGGCCTCGGCGGTGCGCTCCGCGTCGCGCCAGTAGCCGCGCATCATCGCCGCCGACCGACACTGCACCTCGCCGACCTCGCCGGTGGGCTGCTCGCATCCGTCGGCGGGGGCGACGATGCGGAGCTCCACCTCGGGGGCCGGTCGCCCGACCGTGGTCGCGACGACCTCGGCGTCGTCGTCCACGAGCGTGCTCGTGCACACGCCGGCCTCCGTGCTCGTGTAGCGCGTGATGACCGGGCAGCCGAGCACCTTGCGAATCTGGCGCACCAGATCGGGCGCGATCGACGCGCCGCCGAGCGCGGCGACGCGCAACCCCGAGAAGTCCGTCCGCTCGACGTCGGGGTGCGCGAGCACCAGCGACCACTGCGTGGGCACGCCGGTGGCCATCGTGACGCCTTCTTCGCGGACGAGGCGCAGCGACTCCTCGGCCGACCACGGCTCGCCCACGAGCACCAACGTCGTGCCGCTCGCCAGCTCGTCCCACATGCGGGTCATGTAACCGACGTGGGGGAACGGCAACGCGAGGAGCCGTCGGTCACCAGGACGAGTGAGCTCACCGATGTTGCGCGAGATCACCCCCATCGCCGCGTGGTCGTACACCGCGCCCTTCGGCTGGCCGGTCGTGCCGCTCGTCCACACCACGCACGCGGGGTCGGTCGGCGAGAGCTCGGGCAGCGAGTGCGGCGGCTCGGCCCCGAATGCATGGCCGAGCTCGGAGACGTGGATCGCGTTGCCGGCCTCGATGCCGTCGGGGAGCTCCACGCCGTCGCCGACGACGGTGACACGCGGCTCGGTGCGCTCGAGGATGCTCGCCTTCTCAGCGGGCCCGAGGCGCAGGTTGATCGCCGACGTGACGGCGCCGGCGCGCAACGCGCCCAGGTAGCACGTCGCGAACTTGATCGACGACGGGAGCAGCACGCAGACGACGTCGCCGGGCGCCACACCCTGCTCGAGGAGTGTGGCGGCGAAGCCGTCCGCCGCCCGGTCCAGCCACGCGTAGGTCACGCGCTTCTCACCGTGCACGTAGGCCTCGCGGTCGGGATGTTCGGCCGCGGCGACACGCAACAAGTCCGCGGTCGTGCGCGGGGGAGCGTCGGCGGCCACGAAGCGTGACCGTACCCGACGTCATGACGCCGAGCTGACGGGGCGTTAGATTCTCGCTGAGGTCCCGAAAGCCCGGCGAGGAGGGATGCATGGCGCGTTTCACCGATCGTGTCGCGGTCGTCACCGGGGCGGGTTCGGGGCTCGGGCGCGCGACCGCACACCGGTTCGCAGAAGAGGGCGCCCCGGTCGCGGCGGTCGACCTGGACGGCGACGCCGCCGAGAAGACCGTGGCCGAGATCGGCGAGCTCGGCGGCACCGCCCGCGCCTACACGGCCGACGTGAGCGACCCGGGTGCTGTCCGGTCCGCGGTTGACGCCGCCGCCGACGACCTCGGCCGGCCCGAGGTGCTCGTGAACGCGGCCGGCATCGGGAGCTTCGCGCACACGGTGGACGAGACGTACGAGCGCTGGTCGGCGATCCTCGGCGTCAACCTCACGGGCACGTTCCTCATGTGCCAGGCGACGCTCCCGTACCTGCTCGACGGCGGCGGCGTGATCGTGAACGTCGCATCGAACGCCGGCCTGATGGGCCAGCCCTACTCGGCCGCGTACTGCGCGTCGAAGGGTGGCGTCGTCAATCTCACGCGCGCGCTGGCGGTGGAGTACCTCCGGCGCGGCGTGCGCGTGAACGCAGTCGCGCCCGGGGGGATGAACACGCCGATGATCGCGGGATTCACGATGCCCGAAGGCGTCAACATGAAGGAGTTCACCCGGGTCACCTCACCGCTCGGTGCAGCCGAGCCCGAGGAGGTGGCGGGCATCATCGCGTACATCGCCTCCGACGACGCGCGCTACATGGTCGGCAGCATCGTGTCGGTCGACGGTGGCATCACGGCGTGACCGACCGCTCGCACGAAGGGTGGAGATCATGATCACGCACGCCAGGAGTCTGTGGGAGCTGATCGAGCGGCGGACCGCCGAGACACCCGACGCGCTGCTCGCCGTCGACGAGGACCAGCGCACGATGACCTACCGCGAGTACCACGACGCCGCCGAGCGCGGCGCGGCGGGACTCGCAGAGCTGGGCGTCGGTGAGGGGACACCGGTGTCGTGGGAGCTCCCGACGTGGATCGAGTCGCTCGTGCTCGTCGGCGCGCTGTCGCGACTGGGTGCCGTCCAGAACCCGATGCTGCCGATCTACCGGCACCGGGAGGTCGAGTTCATCACCAAGCAGACGGGCGCGCAGTGGCTGATCGTCCCGTCGACCTGGAAGGGGTTCGACTACGAGGGGATGGCACGCGAGATCGCCGCCGAGCACGTCGGGCTCGACGTGCTCGTGGTCGACCGCAAGCTGCCCGACGGCGACCCCGCATCGCTCCCACCACCGCCGGAGCCGGCCGTCTCGGCGGTCGACGCACCGGTGCGCTGGGTGTTCTACACGTCGGGCACCACCGCCGACCCCAAAGGGGCCAAGCACACCGACCGCACGATCATGGCGTCGGCCTTCGGCATGACGAAGGCACTCGGCACGCAGCCCGACGACGTCAGCGCGCTCGTCTTCCCCTTCACGCACATCGGCGGCATCGGGTGGTTGTTCAGCTCGATGATGGTCGGGTTCACGACCATCGTCATCGAGGCGTTCGACCCGAAGACGACGATCCCGGTGCTGCAGGGCGCGGGCGTCACCCTCGCGGGCGCGGGCACGCCGTTCCACATGGCGTACCTCGCGGCGCAACGCGAGAACCCGGGAGAGCCGCTGTTCCCGAACGTCCGCGCGTTTCCAGGTGGCGGCGCGGCCAAGCCGGTCCAGCTGCATTACGACGTGAAGAGCGAGCTCGGTGGCGTCGGTGTCGTCTCGGGCTACGGGCTGACGGAGTGTCCGATCCTCTCCATGGCGACGATCGACGATCCCGACGTGAAGCTGGCCGAGACCGAAGGGCGCACGACACCGGGCGTCGAGGTCAAGGTCGTGAAACTCGACGGGACGCTGGCCGGCCCCGGCGAGGAGGGTGAGATCCGCGTCCAGGGGCCGATGCTGTTCCGCGGGTACCTCGACTCGTCGCTCGACGCCGACGCGTTCGATGACGAGGGGTGGTTCCGCACCGGCGACCTCGGGAACCAGGACGGCGACGGGTACATCGCGATCACCGGCCGGTTGAAGGACGTCATCATCCGCAAGGGCGAGACGATCAGCGCCAAGGAGATCGAGGACCTGCTGTTCACGAGCCCCGCCATCGCCGACGTGGCCGTGATCGGTCTGCCCGACGACCGTTCCGGCGAGCGGGCGTGCGCCATCGTCGTGCCCGCCGACCCGGAGGCGCCGCCCACGCTCAAAGACGTCTTCGACTTCTGCTCCGAGGCCGGGCTCATGACCCAGAAGGTCCCGGAGCAGCTCGAGATCGTCGACGTGCTGCGGCGCAACGCCACTGGCAAGGTCCTCAAGCACGAGCTGCGCAAGCAGTACGCCGGCACGTGATCGGGCCTTCTTGTTTTGGCGTCGCTGAACCGCATATAGGGCGACGCAGCGACGCCAAAACCGTTGTGGGGGACTGACGTGCCCCTGCCGGACGAGCTGAAAGCGCTCGCGAAGCGGGTCTCGAACTGGGGCCGCTGGGGTGGCGACGACCAGCGGGGGACGCTCAACTTCATCACGCCCGAGGCGGTGCAGCGCGGCGTCGCCGCGGTGCGGCGGGGCGTGAGCTTCTCGCTGGCGATCCCGTTCGACGAGGACGGCCCCCAGATCGGCGCGATTCCCGGCCGGATCAACCCGAAGCAGACGATGACAGCGGTCAACGCCGCGTTCACCGGCGACCCGAGCGACTTCACGACGAGCGACGACGCCGTCGAGATGGGCGTGCAGGCCGCCACACACTGGGATGCGCTCGCGCACGTCGGCTACGAGGGCCTGCTCTACAACGACACGCCCGACGCCACCGTTACCGAGGACGGCGCGGCGCGGTTGGGGATCGATCGGTTCGGTCCGGTCGTCACGCGCGGCGTGTTGCTGGACATCGCGCGACTTCTCGGCGTCGAGTACTTCGAGGACGCGCACGCGATCAGCGGCGACGATCTCGCCACTACCGAGCGGCAGGCGGGCGTGTCCGTCGAGCGCGGCGACATCCTGCTCGTGCGCACGGGCCAGATGGAGTGGCTGCGGCGCGGCGACAAGCGGCGGTTCAGCGACCCGAGCCCCGGCATCGGCGTCGGAGCGATCGAATACCTGCACGACAAGGAGGTCGCGGCGGTGGCGACCGACACGCTCGTATTCGAGGTCTGGCCGCCCGAGGACCCGGCCGTCCTGCTCCCAGTGCACATGATCGACCTGCGTGACGTGGGTCTCGTGCAGGGACAGCTGTGGTATCTCGACGAGCTGGCGGCGGACTGCGCCGCCGACGGCGTGCACGAGTTCCTGCTCGCGGCCACGCCGCTGCCGATCACCCACGGCCTCGGAGGGCCCGTGGCGCCGACGGCCACGAAGTAGGAAACCCGGCGGATCGACCTCACGAAACCGCGCCCCGGGACGTTGAACAGAGTGTGAGCCCGCCGCCGTTCCAGACGTTCCTCGAGCATCACCGCGACGCCGTGTACCAGTTCCTGGTCTTCTCGGTCGGACCCGACGTCGCCGA
>JBKOZX010000193.1:0-7436 GCA_046726115.1 Actinomycetota bacterium
GGGCGGCAGCGCGGCGCGTATGTCGGCGACCGCGCGCGCCGGATGCAGCGGCACGTGCTGGTCGACGAATCCGGGCTGCGCGATCGCTGACAGGCGCGCGTACAGGTCGTTGGGGCGTATCGGCTCCGCCGACCGCCGCACCAGTTGTCCGAGGCGTTCCAGCTCGCCCGGCGGCACCTCGACGACGGGAGCCAGCTCGAACCGCTCGGGCGGCGATTCGTCCGCGTCGATCCCGGTCGCGATGATCGCGTCGTAGGTCGCGAACCCGAGCAGCTCGAAGTCGCGAGCCTGGAGACCGCACGTCCCCATGTGGTGCGGGCTGTCCCACATGAGCACGCCCTTGGCACCCCACGTGTTGGCGACCGGCACGTTCGCGGCGGTCGCGAACGCACGCAGGCCGTCGACGGCGCCGGTGCGCACGACCTCCGGCCCGGCCAACACGACGACGTTGTCGGGGACCTCGGCGGCGAGTGTGTCGGCAACCGGAGGAGCCGGCGCGGCGACCGGCTGGAGACCGAGCGAGTGCACCAGCCCCGCCGGGACCGGAAGTCGATCGAACCGCCTCGCGAGGCCTTCGACGTCGGTCCCGGCCGCCGCATCGCGGAGCAACTCGCCGACGGTGTCCATGGGGCCATCGTCGCACGGAGCCGCGATCGCGGCGCCGGGTACAGTCGCAGCCCCATGTCGGGCCGGAACCTGTACCTCCACGAGCAGATCGACGTCGTCGGCGAAGGCGCGATGCGCTACATGGAGCACACGGTCGGGTTCAACGCCGACGCCGCCGCCGACCACGGGCTCGAGCTCGTCGGCACCTGGTACACGATGGGCTCGACCGGCCGGTGGCCGCAGGTCGTCAACCTGTGGGAGTGCGTGGACGGGTGGTCGGGGTGGCGGCGGCTCATGGAGGCCACGAACCTGCGGCGGACCCAGAACCCCGAGCTCACCGAGTGGTGGCAGGAAGCGCTGAAGACGCGCTCCGGTGGCTTCGATCGGCTCCTCGGTGCGGCAGGCGACTGTCCGTCACTGGCGGATCTGCGCGCCCAGGAGGTCACGGGCTCGGTCTTCGTGCACGAGCTGTCCGAGGTGCGACCCGGAGCCGCGCTCGACTACCTCGCGGCGGTCCGCGACTGCCGTGTCCCGCTCCTGGCGGCGTACGGGCACGCGCTCGTTGGCCTCTACGAGGTGCTGATGACCGACGTCGAGGTGATCACGATCTGGGCCACCGATCCCGCGGGGCACGAGGCGCTGATGCGCGCTGCGCACACGGACGACGACGACGACGAGCGGTTCGCCCGCTGGCACGAGCAAGCCCGGGCGGCGGGACGGACCCGGTGGCGCGAGGAGCTCATGACCCCGCATCCGAAGACCGTCTTGTCGCGCGGGGACTCGTTGTGAGCCCGGCGCCTATATCGGGGCCGCTCACGGGGTTGCGGGTCGTCGAGAGCTCCCTGCTCGGTCCGGGTGAGCTCACCAGCTTCCTCGCCGACCTCGGCGCGGACGTGATCAAGGTCGAGCCGCCCCAGGGCGACTACGTGCGCAGCATGACGTGGCCGATCGTCGAGGGAGAGTCGCTGCTGCATCTGCACATCCACCGCGTCTAGCGCAGCATCACACTCGACTTGCGGGAGCCCGTGGCTGTTGCCGTGTACACGGATCTGGCGCGGAACGCCGACGCGGTCGTCGAGGCCATGCGCCCGGGCGCGCTCGACCGACGCGGCCTGGGCTACGACCGCCTCCGGGAGGTGAATCCCAAGATCGTGTTCTGCACGATCTCCGGCTACGGCATGACGGGGCCGTACCGCGACCTCCCCGCCCACGGCATCGCGTTCGACACGTGGGCCGGCGTCGTCACGCCCGAGTACGACGACGAGGGGATGTGCGTCATGCCCGAGCATCCGTCGATCGGCATCCACGCCGGACCGCTGCTCGGCGCGTTCGCGCTCCTCGCCGGGGTCACCCGCGCGAGAGCGACAGGCGCGGGGTGCCAGATCGAGGTCGCGCAGTCGGACGCCGCCGCCTACATGGACTGGTACCGCATCGAGACGTGGCGCGCGTACGAGCGACCCGAGTCGGAGGTCACCGGCAACGCGAGCGACGACTACGAGCGCCGGGCGCCCGGCACGGCCGGGATGCGCGAGGGCGTGCGCTACCAGATCTACGAGTCGAAGGACGGGCACGTGCTCTTCATGGCGTCGGAGCAGGCGTTCTGGCGCAACTTCTGTGAAGGCGTCGACCGTTTGGACTTGTTCGAGCGCTGGCCCGGGAAGCACCACGCCGACCACGCCCGCAACAACCGCGAGCTTCAGCGCGAGCTCACCGACATCTTCCGGTCCCGCACAACCACCGAATGGATCGCGTTCGGCAACGACGTCAACACCCCGATCGCACCCGTGAACTCGTCGCGCTCGATCGCCGACGACCCGCAGTTCCGCGACCGCTTCCCGTGGATCCCGGCGTCGCGGCTCGGCGCCGACGAGATCCCACTCCCGGTCCACGTCGTCGGCGAGGAGCTGCCCGAGCCGACGAGGGCACCGACGGTCGGCCAGCACACCGAGGAGGTTCTCGGCGACGTCCTCGGCTACGACGCGGCTCGGATCGCACAGCTGCGCGACGCCGGCGCGCTGGGATGACCTCTTCGCCGGGCGGCTGGCCCGAACACCTGCGGGTCGGGGCGGTGCGCGTCGCACGCTCGAGCGTCAGCTACGACGCCACGATCGAGTTCTACCGAGACCTCGTCGGGCTGCCGGTCGTCGGCGAGTTCCGTGACAGCTACGGCGAGGACGGCACGATCTTCGGGTTGCCCGATGTGGTGACGCACCTCGAGATCGTCCGCGCCCATGACTCGGTGTCGGCAGCCGACGAGCTCGATCTGCTCGTCTTTTATCTGTCTGACGAAGCCGCCGTCGCCGACGCGACCGAGCGGCTGCGTGCCAACGGGGTCCGTCCCGCACGCGAACAGCATCCGTACTGGGAGGACAACGGCGGTGTCACCTTTCACGATCCCGACGGGCGCGGGGTCGTCTACGTGTCCTGGGTGTTCGGACGGGATCCGCAGCCGTCGGAGAGCCACGAGGCACCGCGGAGTTCCTGACGGCGCGTCAGATCCGAGCTGGGCCGGAAGCTAGCCTGAACGGCCGTGGCCTTCTCACCTGCGACGACGGCACCGGCCGCGGTCGCGCTCGACGGCCGGCCGCTCGGCAAGCGGGGGGCGGCGACCCGCCGCCGGCTACTCGACGCGACGGCGCGTCTGCTCGAGAGCGATGGCGTGCGGGACCTCCGTGTGGTCGACATCGCCCGCGAGGTCGGCACCTCCCCGGCGACCTTCTACCAGTACTTCCGCGACGTCGAGGAGGCAGTCCTCGCGCTCACCGCGGAGGTAGGGGAGGAGCTCGCGCCCGTCGACCAGTTGCTGCGCCGGTCGTGGACGGGCGCGTCGGGGCTCGACACCGCGCGCGAGATGGTCGGCGCGTTCATTCGGTACTGGGACGAGCACCGCGCGGTCCTCCGCACCCGTAACCTCGCCGCGCAAGAGGGTGACTTGCGCTTCCGTCGGGTCCGGAACAACTCGCTCCGACCGATCACCGATCATCTCGCGTCCACGGTCCAGGAGTCGCAGGCGGCCGGACGCGTCAGCGCCGACATCTCGCCGATGGCTGCGGCGGCGGCGCTCGTCGCGCTGCTCGAGCGCATGGCGGCGTTCCACCGCGACCTCGAGACGCTCGGCATCACGCGCGCCGACGTCATCGAGACGACGGCCCGGATCCTGTACCAGACCGTCAGCGGCGGGAAGGGATAGCGATCACACCCCCTCGCCACGTCGTCTTTCTCTGCACCGGCAACGCGGCCCGCTCCGTTATGGCGGGCGCCCTGCTCGAGGACCGCGTGTCGGGGCTGCGCGTCACCACCGCCGGCACGCACGTCGTCGAGGGCATGCCGATGAGCTGGCGCACGCGCGACGCCATCGCCGAGCTCGGCGTGGAACGAACGATGCACCGAAGCCATCAGCTCACCGACGCCGACGTCGCCTCTGCTGACGTCGTGATCTGCCTCGCCGCCGAGCACGCCGGCTATATGCGGCGCACCCACCCGGAAGCCGCCGCCAAGACCGTGACCCTCAAGCGGCTCGTGCGCGATCTCCCGAGCACGCCCGGCGAGTCGTTCACCGAGCGCCTTGCCGCCCTTCGGTTGGCGGACGCCGAGCTCGACCCATCGGAGGACGTCGAAGATCCCGCCGGCGGCGACCTCCCCGTGTTCCGAGCCTGTGCCCACGAGATCGAGGGCCTCATCGACCAGCTCGTTCCCGAGCTCACGCGGGACCAGCCCGGCGGCGAGGACGAGGAAGTCGAAGAGATCGCGTAGCGCCTACGACGCGGCGAGGGCGGCGCGTGAGCCCGTCGGGTGCGCGGTCACCTCCAGCTCGCGGCGGAACACCTTCTCGAACAGGTCACGCTTGCGACGCGCGCCCCACTGCTCGAGTTCCGTGTCGCGATCGCTGCTCAACCGGATCATCACCAGCGACGGGCCCGCGCGCACGTCGATCGCGTCGACCGCCTGACTCCGGCTCCGGTCGAGGCCGTCCGCGACGCGCAGCAGCGCCGTCAGCTTGCGCAGGCGCTCCTCGCCGCCCGGTCCGAGCGTCCCGATCTCGTCGATCGCGCGCGGCTCGCCCCGGCGGTGCCATCGAGCCATGGCGGCGAGCAGCGCGACCTCCTCCGGGGCGAACCCGCGGAGCTGGCCGTGCTGGATGAGGTAGGCGGCGTGGCGGTGGTGGCCGTCGTGCGCGACGTGCTCGCCGATGTCGTGGATGAGCGCCGCGTACTCGAGCAACTGCCGGTCGTTCGGGCCGAGACCGTGCAGATCCTCCGTCTGGTCGAACAACTGGAGCGCGAGGCGGGCGACCTGGCGGGAGTGATCCTCGGGAAAGCTGCACCGGCGCGCCAGGCTGTTGATCGACGCGCGGCGGATGGCTCGCGGATCGTCGGCCCAGTCGGCGGGGTCGTGGTGGCCGATGACGTCGAGGAGGATGCCTTCGCGCAGCGACCACTCGCTGACGGTCATCGCGTCGAACGCGAAGACGTCCATCGCCGTCGCCAGGAACATCGAGCCCGCGATGATGAGGTCGACGCGTCGCGGCTCGAGACCTTCCATGCGCCGCCGCTCCGAGGCCTTCGACGACAGGATGTCGTCGTGCAGCGGGAGGAACTCGTCGCGGGTGAACGAGAGCTGGTTCAGCGACACCGGCAGCTGCATGTCGCGGCGCGCCGCGACCATGCGGGCGAGATCCTCGAGCGTGCCGCTGCTGCCGACGACGAGCTTGCGCTCGAAACGGCGGGTCTGTTCGGCGATCGACCCGAGCGCGATCGTGAGGTGATCGCGCAGGGCGCGCCGATCGGACTTGGAGATCGGGTCGGAGTGCACGTATTCGGCGGTGAGACGGGCGACGCCGAGGTTCTCGCTCGTCGCCCACGTCAGGCCCGAAGCCGCGCCGACCATGACCTCGAGGCTGCCGCCGCCGAGGTCGAAGCACAGCGCCGGTGGCGGCTCGAGGACCACGCTGGCCCGGATGGCGCCGAAGATCAGCCGGGCCTCGGTGAGTCCGTTGATCACCTCGACCTCGACGCCCGCCTCGCGCTCGATGCGGTCCACCAGCTCATCGCCGTTGGCGGCGAGGCGGATCGCACTGGTCGCGCAGGCGACGATCTCGGTCGCACCGGCGGCGTCCGCGAGCATCCTCATCGTGCGCACCGTGCTGACCGCGAGGTCGGCGGCCGCAGGCGGGATCCGACCCTCGCGGCTCACGTGGTCACCGAGGCGCAGCATCTCCTTCTCGCGTGCGAGCGGGGTGAAGCTCCCATCGGGATGGACGTCGGCGATCACGAGGTGGAACGAGTTCGTGCCGAGGTCGAGCGCGGCGATGCGCATCGAAGCCGACTGTAACGGCGGCCTGGTTCGGCCCCGCGCACCGGTTTCCCTGACGCCGCCGTCAGCCTAACGGGGCCTCAGGTACGATCGCCGCAGGTCCGCAAGCGGGAGGGCGAGGTATGAACGACCTGATGGCCGAGCCGCGGATGCTCATCGACGGCAAGCTCGTCGAGGCGGCATCGGGCGCGACGTACGGCAACGTCAACCCCGCCACCGAGGAGGTCGCGGGTCAGGTCGCCGATGCCGGCGCCGACGACATGGGGCGGGCGATCGACGCGGCCCGGCGCGCGTTCGACGAGACCGACTGGTCTACGAATCCCGCGTTCCGCCAGCGGTGTCTCCAGCAGCTCAAGGACGCCCTCGACAAGGAGAAGGAGGCGCTGCGACCCCAGCTCGTGACCGAGGTCGGCACGCCGATCATGCTCACGTACGCGGTCCAGCAGGACACCTGCATCGAGGACATGCAGTGGGAGATCGACCTGATCGACCGGTACGAGTGGGAGCGCCAGCTTCCCGTCCACGAGTTCATGGGCATGCGCAGCTCGCGCACGGTCGTGCACGAGCCGGTCGGCGTCGTCGGCGCGATCACCCCGTGGAACTTTCCGTTCATGCTCAACCTGTCGAAGATCACCCCGGCGCTCGCGGCCGGCAACACGGTGGTGCTCAAGCCTGCTCCCGACACGCCGTGGAGCGCGACCTTCATCGGTCGCGTCGCGGCCGAGCAGACCGACATCCCGCCCGGGGTGCTGAACGTCGTCACGTCCGGCGACGCGGCGACCGTGGGCGAGATCCTCACGACGGATCCCCGGGTCGAGATGATCAGCTTCACGGGCTCGACCGCGACCGGGAAGCGCATCATGGCCAACGGCGCGCAGTCCCTGAAGAAGGTGTTCCTCGAGCTCGGCGGCAAGTCGGCCAACGTGATCCTCGAGGACGCTGACCTCGGCGCAACCGTGCCGTCCGGGTCGATGATCTGCATGCACGGCGGGCAGGGCTGCGCGATCACGACGCGCATGCTCTTGCCGAAGTCGCGCTACGACGAAGCCGTCGACCTGCTCAAGTCGGCATTCGAGAACGTGCCGTACGGCGATCCGACCGACCCGGGCAACATCATGGGCCCGTTGGTGAACGCGCGGCAGCGTGACCGCGTGCTCGGCTACATCGAGAAGGGCGAGGCGGAGGGCGCGAAGCTCCTTGTCGGCGGCGGTCGTCCGAAGCACCTGGAGAAGGGCTACTACGTCGAGCCAACGCTCTTCGTGGACGTCGACCCGGACTCGACGATCGCCCAGGAGGAGATCTTCGGGCCTGTGCTGTGCGTCCTGAAGTACGACGGCGACGACGACGCGGTGCGCATCGCCAACGACTCCATGTACGGGCTGTCGGGCTCGGTCAGCAGTGCGTCGGTCGAGCGGGCCGAGGCAGTTGCCCGGCGCATCCGCACCGGCACGGTGCTGTCTCTTATACACATCTGACGCTGCCGACGATTCAGCATTGGTGTAGATCTCGGGGGTCGC
>JBKOZX010000194.1:0-6577 GCA_046726115.1 Actinomycetota bacterium
GCTCGTAGAGGCGCAGGTGCGAAGCCAGCGCTCCGACCGTCTCGCTGCCCTGTACGCTCGTGCTCGCCATGACGACTCCGACCTCTGCCACTTCTGCGCTGTGTGAGCGTAGTGCGTCGCTGCGCTCAGGCGGTGGACGCCCGAAAGGGCAGGTCAGAGGCCATATGGGCACGGGCGGTTAGCTCAGGGGGAGAGCACTTCCTTGACGCGGAAGGGGTCAGAGGTTCAAATCCTCTACCGCCCACACTGAACCTCCTGCTCAGCGGCACTCTACGGTGCCGCTGATTCGCGTGACACCGCCGTTGGGTCGTGGCATGAAGCTGAGAGATCTCGCGGTCCATGGTTCGGGCACGAGCAGCCTTCCTCGGCTGAAATGGTCGAATGCCTGAGCGCGACCGCTCCGAGGCCGACGCGAGGACGCGGGCAAGCTCGGCCGGGATCGTCCTGGTGACCCTGGCCGCGGGTCAGTTCCTGATGACCCTCGACAGCTCGGTCATGAACGTGTCGATCGCGACCGTGGCCAAGGACGTCGGCACGACCGTCACGGGGATCCAGACAGCCATCACCTTCTACACCCTGGTGATGGCGTCGCTCATGATCACCGGTGGCAAGGTGGGCCAGATCCTGGGCCGCAAGCGTGCCTTCGCAATCGGCTGTGTCATCTACGGCTGCGGTTCCTTCATAACCACGATCGCGCCGAGTCTCGCGGTGCTGGTTGTCGGGTGGTCCGTCCTGGAAGGAATCGGCGCGGCGCTGATCATGCCGGCGATCGTCGCGCTCGTGGCGTCGAACTTCGCGCGTCCCGAACGGCCGCGCGCGTACGGGCTCGTGGCGTCCGCCGGCGCCATCGCTGTTGCGGCGGGTCCCCTGATCGGCGGTCTCTTCACCACGTACCTCTCGTGGCGTTTGGTGTTCGCGGCCGAGGTCGTGATCGTGCTCGTGATCCTCGCGCTGACGCGGCGGATGGCCGACACTCCGGCCGAGCAGGACGTTCGACTCGACCTCGTGGGGACGGGCCTGTCCGCGGTTGGTCTCGGACTCGTCGTCTACGGGATTCTGCGGTCGGGCGCGTGGGGCTTTGTGCAGTCGAAGCCGGAGGCTCCGGAGTGGCTCGGGCTGTCGCCGGTGGTCTGGCTGATCTTGGGCGGGGGAGTGGTGCTGCGACTCTTCCTGGCCTGGGAGAACCACCGGCTCGCGCGCGGCGAGAGCGCGTTGATCGATCCGGCGATGCTGCGGAACCGGATGCTGCGTGGCGGGCTCACGGCGTTCTTCTTCCAGTACCTCCTGCAAGCCGGACTGTTCTTCGCCGTGCCGCTGTTTCTGTCGGTCGCGCTCGGCCTGTCCGCGATCGCGACGGGCGTCCGGCTGCTGCCGCTCTCGATCACGCTCCTCTTGGCCGCCGCGGGGATTCCCAGGGTGTTCCCGAATGCCTCGCCGCGCCGGGTCGTGCGGCTCGGGTTCCTCGCGCTGTTCGCCGGCATCGTGGTGATGATCGCCGCGCTCGACGCCGGGGCGGGGCCGGAGATCGTGACCTGGCCGATGCTGCTCGCCGGGCTCGGTGTCGGCGCGTTGGCGTCGCAGCTCGGCAGCGTGACCGTGTCGTCCGTGCCCGACGAGCAAAGCGGCGAGGTGGGCGGTCTGCAGAACACGTTGACCAACCTCGGCGCATCGATCGGAACCGCACTCGCAGGCGCCGTGCTCATCTCCGCCTTGAGCTCGTCGTTCTTCAGCGGCATCCAAGGCAACCCCAAGATCCCGGAGAACGTCATCTCCAAGGCACAGGTCGAGCTCTCCGCCGGCATCCCGTTCGTGTCGGACAAGGACCTGAAGACAGCCCTCGACAAGGCGGACGTGCCGCCGCAGACGGCCGACGAGATCGTCGCCGAGAACGAGACGGCGCGCCTCGACGGTCTCAGGGCCTCGCTCTCCGTCCTCGCGGTTATCGCACTGATCGCGGTGTTCTTCAGCCGCAGGATCCCCACCCGTCAACCGGGTGCGTCGCCCTCCCACGCGTGATCGACGAGGGCGGACCGCACGGCGAACCCGTAGTGCAAGATCACGGGTCCGCCGTGCAGTCAGATCGTCATTCAGGCTCGCCGTAGACCACCAGGCCGTACACGACCAGCGTGGCGAGGAACATGACGACGAGCGACGTGATCGGGAACACGAAGATCCACAACATGTTCGTCACGACCGCGATCGACGCCAAGATGATGCCGATCCATCGCGCCACCTGCGACCGGTAGAAGACCCCGATGCCCGCGAGCACCAGGATGATCCCGGCGATCAGGTAGAACCAGCCCCATCCACCCAGCTTGTCGGCGTACAAGAGCCCGTTGATCTTCGTGTCGGCGCGGTCGAGGGCCCAGAGCCCGTCGACGACGTCCAGTAGACCGACGATGATCAACATCACACCCGCGAACCCGATCCAGCCGGTACCTGCCTTTTGACCTTGGGCCGTTGCCATTTCGCCCTCCGTGTCAAATGCGCGCCGTCGCGAGCCTGCGGCCGCGATGCGGCGCGCGTGATGCACTGATTGTTTCCTAACGCAACCTGTCGAGTGTTACAAGCACCTGACTGTGGAAAACGCCAGGCTTCGAGCTAGTCGGACGGCTCGATGACGAGCTCCATGCGGCTCATCGCGTCCAGCACGGCGCGGTCCCGGCGCAGCGGACGGGGCGAGTACAGGAGCGTGTCGAGTGGGTACCACAATCCGACCCACGCCGCGACGAGGAACACGCCGTCGCCGAAGAAGATGCGGATCGACTCGGGCAGAGTGCTCCGGCGGATCGAAACCGACATGGCCAGCGCGATGGCGAGCAGGACAAGCCCGAGGCCGAGGGTCCGGAGCCCGTCCCGACGCATGCCCCGGAGCTCGTCGTTCACTCGGTCCCGGCGCGCCGAGGAGTATCGGCGGATCGCGTCGGTGCACCGCTCGTCGAGCCCGGGCTCGACGACGGAACGAGGGAGGTGGAGGGTGAGCAGTACCGGCTTGTCGAGCTCGCGCCAGCGGAGCTCCTCGTGCAGGCGCTCGATGCCCGGCGCAAGCGTCGCCGACTCGAAGAAGAAGTCGGGGTCCGAGGCGAACAGCTGGCGCGGGTCGGCGAGGCGAAGTTCGAGGTCGGTGCGGGCGGCGCGGCCCTTCGGCGAGTCGTTGACGTGTGAGGTCACGTCCCGATTCTGATCGGTCGACCCGGTCCGGTGCGGCACCTCGGCGAAACCAAGTCATGACCGCCGTGCAATCCCGGCGGGCATAATCTCGAGGGGTACCGCTTCCCCGGAGGTGCGGCATTGTTCATCGACGGATTCGTCCAGCAGCTCCCGGACATCGACCCCCAGGAGACGGACGAATGGCTCGACTCGCTCGACTCGGTGGTCGATGTGCGCGGCAAGTCCCGCGCTCGCTACCTCCTTACCCGCCTCATGGAGCGGGCCCGGGAGCAAGGGGTCGGGGTGCCGTCGTCGGTGTCGACGCCGTACCTCAACACGATCCCCCCCGAACAGGAGCCGTGGTTCCCGGGGGACGAGTACCTCGAGCGCCGCATCCGGGCGTTCATCCGGTGGAACGCGGTCGTGATGGTCGCCCGGGCGAACCGCCGTATGGACGGTCTCGGCGGCCACCTGTCGACATACGCGTCGGCGGCGTCGCTGTACGAGGTCGGGTTCAACCACTTCTTCCGGGGCAAGGCCGACGGCGGGTTCGGCGACCAGGTGTTCATGCAGGGCCACGCCGCGCCCGGGATCTATGCCCGCGCGTTCCTCGAGGGCCGGATGCACGAGTCCGACCTCGACGGGTTCCGTCAGGATGTCAACGGCGGCCTGCCCAGCTACCCGCACCCGCGCCGGCTCCCGGACTTCTGGGAGTTCCCCACGGTGTCGATGGGGCTGGGCCCGATCAACGCGATCGCGCAGGCGCGCTTCAACCGGTACCTGCTGCACCACGAGCTCGCCGACACGAGCAACGCGAAAGTGTGGTGCTTCGTCGGCGACGGCGAGATGGACGAGCCCGAGAGCACCAACGGGCTGTCGCTCGCTGCTCGTGAGCAGCTGGACAATCTGATCTTCGTCGTGAACTGCAACCTGCAGCGCCTCGACGGGCCGGTGCGCGGCAACGGCAAGATCATCCAGGAGCTCGAGGCGATCTTCCGCGGCGCGGGCTGGAATGTGATCAAGGTGGTGTGGGGCCGCGAATGGGACGACCTCCTGGCCCGAGACATCGACGGCGTGCTCGTCAACAAGATGAACACCACGGTCGACGGTGAGTTCCAGAAGTACGCCGTCGAATCGGGGGCGTACATCCGGGAGCACTTCTTCGGACCTGACCCACGGCTGCGCAAGATGGTCGAGCATCTCTCCGACGACGATCTGCGCAAGCTGCCGCGCGGCGGGCACGACTACCGCAAGCTGTACGCCGCGTACAAGGCGGCCGTCGAGCACGAGGGGACGCCGACCGTCATCCTGGCCAAGACGATCAAGGGATGGACGCTCGGGCCCGACTTCGAAGCGCGCAACGCGACCCACCAGATCAAGAAGATGACGGAGCAGGAGCTCAAGACCTTCCGCGACCGCTTGTACCTCGAGATCCCCGACGAGCAACTCGAGGGTGACGCGTTGCCGCCCTATTACCACCCCGGTGTCGGGTCGCCCGAGAACGAGTACATGATGGCCAGGCGTCGGGCGCTCGACGGCTTCCTGCCCCAGCGCGTCGTGCGCCCGCACGTACTCCCGATGCCGAGCGACGATGCATTCACCGACCTGCTCGCGGGCACGGGCGAGAAGGTGCAGGCATCGACGACCACCGCGTTCGCGCGCCTGATCCGCAAGCTGCTCGCGCAACCCGAGCTCGGGAAGCGCATCGTCCCGATCATCCCCGACGAGGCGCGCACGTTCGGGCTCGACGCGCTGTTCCGCGACATCAAGATCTACTCGCCGCTCGGCCAGCAGTACGAGCCGGTCGACGCCGGGCTGCTGCTCAGCTACCGCGAGGCGAGGGAGGGGCGCATCCTGGAGGAGGGCATCACCGAGGCGGGGTCGATGGCGTCGTGCACGGCCGTCGGCACCAGCTACGCCACGTGGGGCGAGCCGATGATCCCCTTCTTCATCTTCTATTCGATGTTCGGATTCCAGCGTGTGGGCGATCTCATCTGGAGCTTCGGGGACCAGCGCGGCCGAGGCTTCCTGCTCGGCGCCACCGCCGGGCGCACCACGCTCGCCGGCGAGGGTCTCCAGCACTGCGACGGGCAGAGCCATGTGCTCGCGTCGGCGATGCCGAACTGCCGTGCCTACGACCCGGCGTTCGCGTACGAGATGGCCGTCATCGTGCGCGACGGCATCACGCACATGTACGGCGACGAGCAGGCGGACTGCTTCTATTACCTGACCCTGTACAACGAGAACTACACGATGCCGCCGATGCCCGAAGGAGCCGAAGAGGGCATTGTGCGCGGCCTGTATCGCTACCGGCCGGCGCCGGGGGAGCAGACGCACCGCGCCCAGCTGCTCGGGAGCGGCACCGCCCTGCGCGCCGCGGTGCTGGCGCAACAGCTGCTGCTCGAGGAGCACGACGTCGCCGCCGACGTGTGGAGCGCGCCGAGCTACAAGCTGCTGCGCGAAGAGGCGCTGTCGATCGAGCGCTGGAACCGTCTGCACCCGACCGAGCGGGCGCGTGTCCCGTACGTGACCGAGCAGCTCAGGCCGACCGAGGGCCCGATCGTCGCCGTCACCGACTTCATGAAGATGGTGCCGGATCAGATCGCGAGGTTCGTGCCGCAGCCGTTCGTGGCGCTCGGGACCGACGGCTACGGGTTCTCGGACACGCGCGACGCGCTGCGCCGGCATTTCGAGGTCGACGCAGCACACATCGTCGTGGCGACACTGAGCGCGCTGGCGATGCAGGGCGACGTCAAGGGCGAGGCGGTCGCGGAGGCGATTCGCCGCTACGGGATCGACACCGAGGCGATCGACCCCCGTCTCACCTAGGCCGGGTCAGCTGGCCCGACGGCCTCCGTGGTCGGGATCGCTGCGCCGCTCGTCGATCGCGAGCGGGTCGTCGGCGTCCCAGTCGTCGTCGTGCTCGTCCTTCTCGTCGTCCCAGCCGTCGTCGTCTTTGACGGTGCCTTCCTCGACGTCGGCCAGCGAGCCGCTGCCTTCGGAGAAGAGGTCGTCATCGAAACCCTGCTTGAGCTCACGGGCCTCGCGGAACCGGCGGGCACGTCCTTTTCTGGGCACCTCGTCACCTACCTCGCCCGCGCCGGAACGGGCGGGCCCGGCCGGCGCGTCAAGCGCCCCGGAACCGGCCACGGCCGGCCCCGGCAGGGATCTCGACTCACCATGATGCCGCACGTCGGACGGGTCGTGTGCGCAATCAGCCGGGGGATCCCGAGAAAACGGCACAACTGCGCCGGGCCGGGGACCAGTCGATCGACGAACGGGCCCGGATATCCTCGTCGCTCCCGGGCGCTTAGCTCAGCGGGAGAGCGCTGCCTTC
The DNA here is from genome assembly GCA_046726115.1 of Actinomycetota bacterium. Lineage (GTDB taxonomy): Bacteria > Actinomycetota > Acidimicrobiia > IMCC26256 > JACDBD01 > JALZAA01. Next base: position 6,488 of record JBKOZX010000194.1, read on the forward strand.
ACACGGCAGAGGTCACTGGTTCGAAACCAGTAGCGCCCACGGTAAAGAGGCTGGTTAGAGGGCCGAAGCGGGCGAGCGGCGCCACCGAAC
>JBKOZX010000195.1:0-7185 GCA_046726115.1 Actinomycetota bacterium
CATACACACACGCCCACCACCGAGAACTACACTCTCAGTACATCGTCGGCAGCGTCAGATGTGTATAAGAGACAGGGTCGACACCCTCGTACCGGCCACAGAGCAGCGAGAACCCACTCCCTCCCGCGAGCCGCGCTGCCCGCTTCTGGTCGAACGGAGTCCCGCCCGCCGAGAGCAGGAGCAGCGGTCGCGGCGGCTGGACCGCCTCGACCGCCGCGAACAGCGGCTCGGGCATCATCACCATGCCCGCGCCGCCGCCGAACGGCGTGTCGTCGACGCTCCGGTGCGCGTCAGTCGTGTGCGCGCGCAGGTCGTGCACGCGCACGTCGATGAGCCCGCGTTCCCGTGCGCGCCCGAGCAGCGACGCCTGCAGCGGCCCATCCAGGTACTCGGGGAAGATCGTGAAGAAGTCGATGCGCATGGCGACCAAGCAACGTACACGTGAGAGGGGGCACTTCAGGCAGGGGCCGGGGTTCCCCCGGCCCCGGATCGAGACGATGGTCGCTGGAGCACTTGCGCAAGCAAGTGCGACCAGAAGGACCTAGCGATTGACGTCGAGCAAACCGTCGGGAGGATCCACGATCACGACGCCCGGCTGCCGGTCGACGACGAACACCATCGGGACGAGCGTCCCGTCGTCGAGGACGAGTATGTCGTGCGCCGGGTTGACCTCGACCGACGTCACGCGACCGAGCGCGTTGCCGTGCACGTCGCGCGCCTCGTCGCCGACCATCTCGTGGACCCAGACCCGGCCTTCACCGGGATCGTCCAGCGGCTCGCCGACGAGCGTCGCGCCACGCAGTTCCTCGGCGGCGTCACGGTCGGTGATCCCTTCGAAGCGGACGAGCCACCGGCCCTGGTGGGGCCGCGCGCTGGCCACGACCAGTTCGCGCTCACCGGCGTGCAGCACCGCGCCCGGGGTCGTCCGCTCGCTGCGGTCGGTGTGCAGCATCACGACGACTTCGCCTCGCACACCGTGGGGACGGCCGACCCGACCGAGCTCGAGGTCAGCCGCAGCCACCGCGAACTACTCCACGACGTCGACGTTGGCCTTGATGCCCTCGGCGGCGCCCGCGGCCCGGACCACCTGACGGAGCGCCTGGATCACGCGGCCGCGCTTGCCGATGAGTCGACCCATGTCACTGGGGCTGGCGTGCACGAGGAGCTGCACGTCGTCGCGCCGCTCGCTCACGTCGATCTCGACCGCCTCGGGCTCCTCGGCGACGTTGCGCGTAACGTGCTCGACCACCGCCCGGGCGCGGGCACCGAGGATCCGGTTCCCCTCCGGCGCGATCTCATCGTCTTCGTAGTCGTCGTCGAGATCGTCATCGAGGTCGTCGTCGAGCTCCGCGCCCGGTCCGTCGTCACTCATCGTTCGACTCCTCGGACTCCTGCTCGGCGGGCTCATCGGCGCTCGCCTCGGCGGCAGCGCCGGTCGCCTCGGCCGGGGCGGCAGGCTCGGGCTCGGCAGCCGCCTCCGCCTGCTTCTTCGCCTTCTTGGCTTCCGCCTTCGGGTCGCCGATGCGGCGGCGGTTCAGCTTGGTGTCGATGGCGCCGCTCTTCTCGGCCTCGAACTGCGCCCAGACACCCGCGACCGCCAGCAGCTTCTGCACCTGCTCGGTGGGCTGCGCGCCCTTGCGCAGCCACGCCAGCGCCTTCTCGCCGTCGATGTCGACGAGGGACGGGTCCTGTTGGGGACCGTAGTGACCGATGGTCTCGATGTTGCGACCGTCGCGCGGCGAGCGCGAGTCGGCGACGACGACGCGATAGCTGGGCTGCTTGCGCTTGCCCATCCGCATCAGGCGGATCTTCACGGCCACGTTCGGCGTTCCTCTCTGCGATTCGAGGTGCGGGCGACGAAGTACCCGCAGGACGCACCAGGCTAGCGACTCAGCGGCCGGGGACCGGGAGGCGGGGCATCTTGCCCTTGGCGACCGACCGCATCATCTGCTGCACCATCTTGAACTGCTTCAGCATGCCGTTGACGTCCTGGGTGCTCGTGCCGCTGCCGCGGGCGATGCGCAGGCGACGCGAGCCGTTGATGACGGTGGGATTGCGCCGCTCCTCGGGGGTCATCGAGCGGATGATCGCCTCGATCCGCGCCAACTGCGACTCGTCGACCTCCGCGTCCCGGGCCTCCTTCGGCAGGCCGGGCATCATCCCGACGAGGTTCTGCAGCGGGCCCATCTTGCGCACCTGCTGCATCTGGTCGAGGAAGTCCTCGAGCGTGAACTGGCCCTTGCGCAGCTTCGCCTCGGCCTTGACCGCTTCCTTTTCATCGAACGCGGACTCCGCCTTCTCGATGAGCGTGAGCATGTCGCCCATGCCGAGGATGCGGCTGGCCATGCGGTCGGGGTGGAACGGCTCGAAGTCGTCGAGCCTCTCGCCCGTCCCGGCGAACAGGATCGGCTTGCCGATCACCTCTTTCACGGAGAGCGCGGCCCCGCCACGCGCATCGCCGTCGATCTTGGTGAGGATGACGCCGTCGAGACCAACCGCGTCGTCGAACGCCTCGGCGACGTTGACGGCCTCCTGGCCGGTCATGGCATCGACGACGAGCAGGGTGTCGTGCGGGCCGACCTTGTCGCGCATGCGGCGCAGCTCCGCCATGAGCTCGGTGTCGACCTGGAGGCGCCCGGCGGTGTCGAGGATCACGATGTTGCTGCCCAGGCGGTCGGCCTCCTTCAGCGCGTCCTTCGCCACCTTGACCGGGTCGGTCGGTTCGGAGAACACGGGCACGTCGATACGCTCGCCCAGGACGCGCAGCTGCTCGACCGCGGCGGGCCGCTGCAGGTCGGCCGCGACGAGCAGCGGCTTGCGCCCGTCCGACTTGAGATGGCGAGCCAGCTTGCCGGCGGCGGTGGTCTTCCCCGAGCCCTGCAGCCCGGTCAGCATCACGACCGTCGGCGGCTTCGGGCTCATCGCGAGCTTGCCCGTCTCGCCGCCGAGCGTCGTCACGAGCTCCTCGTGCACGATCTTGATGACCTGCTGCGCCGGGCTGAGGCTTTTGGTGACCTCGGCGCCGCGGGCGCGTTCCTTCACCCGGTTGATGAACGACTTGACGACCGTCACGTTCACGTCGGCTTCGAGCAGCGCGACGCGGATCTCGCGTGCGACCTCGTCGACGTCCTTGTCGCTCAGCCGGCCGCGGCCTCGCAACCGCTTGAAGATGCCGTCGAAACGGTCGGACAGGGCGTCGAACATTTTCTCCTTGGCGCCGTCGCAAGCTCCGGCTCTGCTCCGGCGGTCGGTAAAGCCGCCGTCGCCGCAACGCTAGGCGAACAGCGCGGCGACGAACTCCTCGGGGTCGAAGGGCACGAGGTCCTCGGCCGATTCCCCGACGCCGACGAGCTTCACGGGAATGCCGAGCTCGGCTTCGATCGCGAGCACGATGCCGCCCTTCGCCGTGCCGTCGAGCTTCGTGAGAACGACGCCGGTGACGTCGACGGCGTCGGCGAACTGGGTGGCCTGGGTCAGCCCGTTCTGCCCCGTGGTGGCGTCGATCACGAGCAGCACCTCCTGGAGCGCGCCCGGCGTCCGCTCGGCGATCCGGCGGACTTTCTTGAGCTCCTCCATGAGGTTGACCTTGGTATGCATGCGCCCGGCGGTGTCGACGAGGACGACGCCTGCGCCCCGGCCGCCGGCTGCGTTCATGGCGTCGAACACGACCGAGCCCGGGTCGGCACCCTCCTGCCCGCGCACGACGTCGGCGCCTACACGGTCGGCCCAATGGGTGAGCTGATCGGCGGCGGCGGCGCGGAACGTGTCGGCGGCGGCAAGGAGCGCCGGGCGCCCGTCGTCGATCTCGCGCCGCGCGAGCTTGGCGATCGTCGTGGTCTTGCCGGTCCCATTCACGCCGACGAACAACCACACGGTCGGCCCGTCCGGCGCGTGGTGCAGCGATCGGTCGGCGCCGGCGAGGTCGTCGACGAGCTCCTGACGCAACATCGGGACGAGCTGTTCGGCATCACCGACGCGGTCCGCAGCCGTTCGCGCGCGCAGGTCGTCGAGCAGCCGGGACGTCGTCGCCACGCCGACGTCGGCCACCAGGAGCGCCTCCTCGACGCTGTCCCAGGCCTCGTCGTCGATAGCGCGGCGTCCGGTGAGTGCGCCGAGCGACCGCGACATCGTGGCGCGCGTCTTGCCGAGTCGGTCGCGCAGCCGCGGCGGCGACGGAGCTACAACGGTCGGGCTCGATGCCGGGGGTGCGTCGGCACGCGCAGGTGCGTCCGGCTCGGGCGCCTCCTCGAGCCGCTGGGCGCGGCGCGCCAAGCCGAGCCCGAGCGCGATGAGCACGCCGGCGAGAACGAAGATGCCGATGAGGAGCGCGGCGGCGAGGGGTGCGGACATGGTCGGCGTGGTGGGTAGTCAGCGGTCGGCGATCGAGCGCCGCGGGAGCCTACCGGTCACCTTCGCCGTCGCCGGCCGGGCGTTCGTCGCCGGCGGCCGGGGGCGGCTCGTCACCGCGCCGGTAGGTGATCGTCTCGCGCGGAGTCTCGATCCCGGCTTCGTCGAAGGCCGCCTTGATGCGCGCCCGCAGCTCGCGAGCCACGCGCCACTGCTGCAGGGGAAGGGTCTGGACGACGAGGCGGATCTTGACGCTCTGCGCGCCGAGCTCCTCGACGCCCCACACGTCGGGCTCGTCGAGGATGTCCTCACGCCAGCCCTCGTCGTGCCACATCGTGTCGGCCGTCTGCTTGATCACGCTGATGGCGTGCGTGATGTCGGTGTCGCGGTCCACCTCGATATCGAGCAGCGCACGCGACCACTGCTGCGACTTGTTCCCCACCCGCTTGATCTCACCGTTCGGGACGTGCCACACGACGCCTTCGACGTCGCGGAGGCGTGTCGTGCGCAAGCTCACCCCTTCGACGGTTCCGCTGACGCCGCCGCCCGTGCCACCCACTGCGCTGCCGACGTCGATGACGTCACCGACGCCGTATTGGTCCTCGACGAGCATGAAGAACCCGGAGAGGAAGTCGCGCACGAGGCTCTGGGCGCCGAACCCGAGCGCGAAACCCAGCACGCCGGCGCCCGCGATCAGCGGCGCGAGATTGATTCCGAGCTCGCCCAATGCAACGAGCACCGCGATGCCCCAGATGATCGCGTTGGCCAGCCTGCCGAGCACGTCGGCCATCGTCTTCGCCCGTTGCGCGCGGCGTGCAGTCGGTGCCGCGCTCGTGTCGATGAAGCCGAACGCTGCCCGCTTCGGCTTGTCGTTTTTCGCGTTGAGGTTCGCGGGTGGGGCAACCATGCGGTGGATGACCCGGTGCATGACCCGCGTGACAATCCACGCGACGAGCAGGATGATCACGACGCGAAGCGGCTTTGCGAAGTAGTCGGCGATCTCGGCCGCGCGTCGGTTGTCGCTCACGTCGAACACCGTCGAGCACAGCCAGGAACGCTGGCCGGCCGGCCCGCACGCCTGGGTCTCCGGGTTCACCTGGGCGGGGACGGCCGCGGCCGCGGGAAGCAGCGCGAGTGGGGACATGTCCGGCCGACGCTACCGCCGGCGGCGACGCCGGATCCGACCCGGTCAGGCCGGCGCCGGCTCGGCGTTGCGGATCGCTTCCTCGACTCGCTGGCTGACGACCTTGCTGGATCCGCCCGGTGGCATCGAGACGCCGTAGAGGATGTCGCCCGCCTCCATCGTGCGCTTCTGGTGCGTGACGATCACGAGTTGCGCCTCGTTGCGGAACTCGTCGACGAGGTCGAGGAACCGGTGCAGGTTGACGTCGTCGAGCGCGGCTTCCACCTCGTCGAGCAGATAGAAGGGTGAAGGGCGGGCGCGGAACACGGCGAATAGGAACGCGAGCGCGGTGAGCGAGCGCTCCCCGCCCGACAGCAGCGACAGGCGCCGCACGTTCTTGCCCGACGGGCGGGCCTCGATCTCGATGCCGGTGTTCAGCACGTCCTCGGGGTCGGTGAGGATCACGCGTCCCGAGCCGCCCGGGAACAGCGTCGCGAACAGCGCGCTGAAGTGCTCGCTCACGTCGTCGAACGCGGTGCGGAACACGGTCACGATCTCGCGGTCGACGGCGCGGATCACGCGCATGAGCTCGCGCCGGCTCTCTTTGACGTCGTCGAGCTGCTGCTGGAGGAACGCATGGCGTTCGGCGAGCGCGTCGTGTTCCTGCAGCGCGAGCGGGTTGATCGGGCCCAGCATGCGCAGCTCGCGTTCGAGCTCTCGGGCCCGTCCGGCGAGGGTCGTGCCTTCCGGGACCTCGGGCTGCGGGGCATCGAGCGCGACGTCGGGCTCGCAGCCGAAGTCGGCCCGGAGCCGCTCGATCGCGTTCTCGAGCCGCATGCGGGTCTCGGCCTCGTCGATCTCGGCGCGGTTGAGCTTCTCGCGCGTCTCGGCGACCTGCTGCTCGAGCGTGCCCCGTTCGGTGCGAAGGGCGTCGAGGCGCTCGCCCGACGACCGCGCCGCCTCCGACTGGCGGCGGCGGTACTCACTCAGCCGGCCGTGCAGGGCCTCGACCTGGGTCAGGGTCGCGGTGAGGCGCCGCTCGACCTCGGCGTACGCACGCTGGCGGCCCGACAACGCGCCCCGCCGGCGCTCGGCCTCGGCATGGGCGGCGGCGTCGCGACTCGAGAGCCGGGCGTCGACACCATCGAGGCGGCGGGTCAGCACCGATCGCCGCTCGTCGAGCGCAGCGGCGCGCACCTCGAGATCGCGTCGCATCTCGGCGACGAGGGCCGCTCGGCGGTCGAGCTCAGCAGTGGCAGCGGCACGCTCGGCTTGCGCGTCGAGGTCCTGCGAGCGGACCGCGGCCAGGCTCGCCGCAGCCTCGGCCCGAGCTGACTCCGCCGCGGCGCGCGCCGTCTCGGCGGCGGCCGCTTCGGCGACGGCTTCGTCAAGCGCGGCTTGCGTCACGGCCGTCCCCGCTTGTCCGCCGAGCCGCCACGCACCCGCTCCGCCCAGCCGGTCGCCCTCGCGAGTCACGACGACGAGGTCGGGACGCGCGAGCGCGGTGTCGAGCGCGGTCCGCCAGCCTCCGTGGACCAGCACGACACCGTCCAGGAGACGCTCGAGCACGGCGTCGAGATCGCGTCGGCGAGCGTGCACGCATTCCGTGAGCGCCCGCGCGCCGGGTGGAGCTGACGCGCGCGTCGCATCGGAGCTCGGCGCGCCGAGCGCGTCCGCGACGAGAACGAGCGCGCCGGCATCGCCATCCTTCACGC
>JBKOZX010000196.1:0-3538 GCA_046726115.1 Actinomycetota bacterium
CTCCTGCCTCGTTGACGCGTGCCCAGAAGGGGTCGAAGTACGGATCGCCAGGCGATCGCCCGTAGGCAGGTCCGCACTTCAGACTGATGACGCGGGCCCCGCGTGTCAGGCAGCGCTCGAGCTCCTCGACTGCGTACCGCAAATCGCGCAGCGACAGGATTGGTACCCCGTAAATCCGATCAAGGTGTCGATACCCCCATTCGTCGTATAGCCAGCGGTTGAACGCCGACAGGTGCGCGTAGAGAAGCAGCGGGTCTTCGATGAAGTGCTCGACCACAACCGCGATGCTCGAGAACAGGAGACACGCTTCGACACCCTGTTGGTCCATCACCTCGAGCCGGGTGTCACGGTCTCGGTATTCGGGACGCACTGCTTCGAAGAGGGTGTCTGCGGTGGAGCCCTGGCGGAGGCCTTTATGTGACTTGATCAACTGCCGCCCGGAGCCCGGCTTCGGGAACGCATCGTATGTGACGGTTCCGACTGTCGTGACTCGGCGTCCATCCACCACGACAATCTCGCTGCCGTCCGGCTGCGTCACAGCGTGGACGGCGCGCTCCGCAAACGCCGGCTCGATATAGCGAGCAAAGACGTCACGCGGTTCGTAGAAGTGCTGGTCCGCGTCGAACAGTGGCGCGTCCATCGTCCCTCTCTGCAGTCTTCGCACGTGTGTCCAGATGAACGCTACGCGTCGAGCTCGCCGTCGGCCTAGATGCGGTGAACCGGTCGCTAAGGTCAGCGAGCGCGTCGCAGAAGCTGCACGGTCAACCCGTCGCCGACGGGGAACGTCTCCCGCGGACCGTCGAACACGGCGAGCTCATCGGGCGTGAGCAAGGCCGCAGCGCTGGAGCGATTGAGCACAGCCACCCGCCCCGCCGAGTAATCGAGGACAGAGAGCGCACTCGAGCAGGTGGAGAGTTTCGTGGCGAGCTCGTCGCTGCGGACGCTCGGCACGTAGCTGAGGTCCGTGAAGGTCAAGGCCACGCCTTGGGTCTCGGCCACGTATCCGAGCGTGTTGAGGTTGACGACTCTCTGCGTCCCGAGGAGGCAGACATCGGGCACGCCATCCGAAGACTTGTGATCCCGACCGCCGGCGAGGGCGCGCACGATCGGGGTGGCGTAGTCCGGCAGGTCCGGCCTTCTCGTGTAGGCCAGTGAGCTGCCGTCGAACGGCACCGTCAGCCTGAACGACTCCGGCCCCGCCGCCAATGTCGCGCTCCCGGTGGAAGGGAAGGGGGTGAGGAAGCTCAGGAACTGGATCGCCAGCGCCGCGGCCGCCGCGCTCAGCACGACGGTGCCGACGAGGCGGGGTTGGATCGCGACGATGGCGCCTGCGGCGAGCACCGCAGCTCCGATGATGCCCGGCGCCAGGTAACGGATGTCCTGGTTGTGCGAGACCGCGAGCACCACGAACGGAACGGCGAACCAAGACGCGGGGACCGCGATACGGACGAGGTCCTGACGGCCTACCCGACGATGGAAGAGGCGCCGGCTCGCAAGGGCCCCCGCGACGACGAGAACCAGGAGCAGGATCGCTCCGATACCCCAGTCGATCGTCCGCGAGACGAAGGCAAGGAACGCGTGGAAGTCGAGGGGGTTACCGGTCGTGCCGATCGCCAACTGGCCGCTGGTCGTCGAGCGCAGGTAGTCGAGCGACGGGGCCAGGTTCACGGAGTACCACGGCAACACCACCACGAGCGCGATGACTGCGGCGAGGACCGCGTTCGCGAGCTGGCGTTTCAGCGTGATCCGCTCCGGCAATGCGAGTGTGCAGAGCGCGGGAACCAGGATGATCGCGGGCGCAGTGATCTTGGTCAGGGTGGCGAGCCCGACGAAGAGGCCGCACACGATGGCCCAGCCCCGTCGCTCGAAACCGCCGGAGAGGACGGCTGTCATCACCGCGAGCGTCACGAGCAACACCAGCAACGTGTCGACGAGGGGCGTCCGGCTCAGTCCGTAGATGATCGGGCACGTGGCGGCGAAGAGCGCAGCCGCGGGTGCGGCGCGTTGTCCGTAAAGGCGCGTGGCGACGACAGCCGCTGCGAGGAGTATCCCGCCGAGCATCAGTGTGTTGGCCACCAGCGCAGCGTTTGCGCCCTCGCGGACGGCCTCGAACGGCGTGATCACGAGCATGTACAGCGGCGCGTACATCGGATCGGTGTCGTAGAAGGCCGATGTGATCCGGTGAAAGCCGCCCTCGCTCAGCGCGTGCCGCCACTGAAAGCTGATGTTGAGGTAATGGGCCTGGTCCCAAGGCGGCGCCTGATGATCGCGTGCGATCCAGATGACGTTGCACAGAAGAGCGAGTCCGACGACCAGGAAGACGATCACCGCGTTCGACCGAGACCACGGCTGAGAAGTCTCGCTCGGTCCCGGAGTCTGCGCGCGCGGTGGCCGGCGCGCAGCCAGCGCGTGGCTCAGTGATCTGTGGTCGAGCCGTCGGCCAGGGTGGCGTGGGGGAGGCAGAGGTCGTCGTACTCGGCGATGACGATCTCGTCCGCGTTCTCGCCGCACGCCGGGCACTCCGGATCACGCCGCACCGTGAACGTGCGGAACGACTCCTCGAGCGCGTCGTAGGCGAGCAGCCGACCGACGAGCGGGTCCCCGAGGTCGAGGATCATCTTGATCGCTTCGAGGCCCTGGATCGAGCCGATGATGCCGGGGAGCACGCCGAGCACGCCGGCCTCGGCGCAGGTCGGCGCCAGCTCGGCCGGCGGCGGCTCGGGGAGCATGCATCGGTAGAACGGTCCCTCGTACGGCTTGAACACGGTGACCTGACCCTCGAAACGGAAGATCGACCCGTGCACGACTGGGATGCGCTTGATGAGCGATGCGTCGTTGAGCAGGTACCGGGTGGGGAAGTTGTCGGTGCCGTCGACGATCACGTCGTAGCCGTCGATGATCTCCAGGATGTTGTCGGCGCCCAGGCGCACGTCGTAGGTGACGACGTCGACGTCGGGGTTCAGCGCGGTGAGCGTCTTCTTGGCCGAGTCGACCTTGCGCTCGCCGATGCGGTCGACGTTGTGCAGGATCTGACGTTGCAGGTTCGACGCGTCGACGATGTCCATGTCGACGATGCCGAGCGTCCCGACACCGGCCGCGGCGAGGTACATGGCGGCGGGTGAGCCGAGGCCGCCCGCGCCCAGCAGCAGCACCTTGCTCTCGAGCAGCTTCTGCTGACCGGCCTCGCCGACCTCGGGCAGGAGGACGTGCCGGCTATAGCGGTTGCGCTGGTCGGGGTTGAGGACGGCGGGCGTGATCCAGGGACGGCCCTGGTCCTTCCAGCGGCCGAAGCCGCCGGCCATCGACACGACGTCCGTGTAGCCGAGCTCCTCGAGCGTCTCGGCGGCGAACGCGGAACGGGTGCCGCCGGCGCAGTAGACGACGACCGGCGTGTCCTTCTTCGGGATCTTGTTCTCGACCTGGCTCTCGAGGTGGCCGCGGGGAATGAACACCGCGCCGGGCACCGTGCCCTGCTCGTACTCGTCGAGCTCGCGAACGTCGAGGAAGGTGGCGTCGTCGAGGCGCGCCTCCGCCTCGG
>JBKOZX010000197.1:0-2015 GCA_046726115.1 Actinomycetota bacterium
GAGCTTGGTCGGGTCGGCGATCGTGATCGTCTGGGTCCCGGTGCCGATCAGCGCCCGTCCCGTCCCGAGACCCGTGGCGTCCTTGACCTCGGGGAGCTGACCGACGTCGCGCGCGAGCTGCGGGCTGATCCCGCCGCCGCCGAACCGGCCCGTGCTGACGACGAGGTCGCCGGTGAACGACTGCGAGACGCTGTTGTCGATCGACGCCTTGAGCGACGCGGCGAAGATCGTGAACAGGGTGACGACGCCGACGCCGATCATGAGCGCGGCCGCCGTCCCCGACGTGCGGCGCGGGTTGCGCATCGCGTTCTGGCGGGCGAGCGAGCCGGTGACGCCGCGCAGCCATCGGATCGGCGTGCCGATGACGCGACTCGCGGGTCGGGCCACGACCGGTCCGAACACGACGACGCCGACGAGGGTGAGCACGGCGCCGAGACCGGCCAGTGCGAGCACCGAATCGCCGCCGCTCAGCACGGCGCTCAGCACGATGGCGACGCCGATCGCGGTCAACGCCACGCCCGTGATCGCGCGCCGGGCCGACGCGGTGGTGCGTTCGACGGAGACGTCCCGGATCGCCGCCAGCGGCGCGACCCGCGAGGCCTTGATCGCCGGGGCCACGCCGGCGACGAGCGTGACGATCACGCCGACGACCAGGGAGATGACGACGACGGAGATCTTGAACACGAGACCGCCGGCTGGAAGCGCGAAGCCGAAGCTGTCGAAGAGGCCCTTGAGCAGGCCGGCGATGCCGAGCCCCCCGAGCAGCCCGACTGCCGACGCGACGATGCCGACGAGCAGGGCTTCGACGACCACCGACGCGAGGATCTGGCCGCGTCCGGCGCCGATGGCGCGCAGCAAGGCGGACTCCCGCGTGCGCTGGGCGACGATGATCGAGAACGTGTTGTAGATGCTGAACGTGGCGACGAGGAGCGCGACCCCGGCGAAGACGACGAGGAACGTCGTGAACAGGTCGAGGAACTCCTTGTTGATGTCGCTCGTGTTCTCGTTGGTGAGCTTCGCCCCGGTGATCGCCTGGACGTCGGCAGGCAGAACGCGCTGGATGCGGGTCACGAGCTCGTCCTGCGACACGCCCGGCTGCGCCTTCACGGAGATGCTCGTCACCTGGCCGGTGCGATGGAGAAGGTGCTCCTGCGCGCTTCCGAGGGTGAACGCCGTGAACGTGACGCCACCCAGGCCGTCGGCGGAGCCGAACTTGGCGATGCCGACGATCGTGACGGGGACGGGCTCCGGGGTCTGGACGGTGGTCGTGTCGCCCAGCCGGAGGTTGCCGTTGTTGGCGGCGCCGCGGTTGATCACGACTTCGTTGCCGGCGCGTGGGGCCCGCCCCTCGACCAGGTGATACGGGTTCAGGGCGCGGTTGGCGATCCAGTTGCCGGCGAGCGTCGGCGGCCCGTTGCCACCGAGCTTGTCGCCGTTCTTGCCGAGGAGCTGACCGAAGCCCTCGATGTACGGCGTTGCTGCCGCGACGCCGTTTACGGCGCGCACCCGGGCGACGAGGGACTCGTCGACCAGCCCCCGCTGAGAGGCGGCCTCACCCGGATCCGTGCCGAGCTTCGTGGCGTGGCGCACGACGGCGTCGGTGCCCGCGTTCGCCTCCGTGAAGAGATTGTCGAAGTTCCCTCGGAGCGTGTCGCCGAGGACGAGGGTCCCCGACAGGAACGCCACGCCGAGGAAGACGGCGAGGAATGTGCCGAACAGCCGCCGCTTGTGTGCAAGGAGTCCTTTGAGCATCACGGTGCGCATGGCTCAGCCTCCCAACTGCTTCATGCGGTTGATGACCGTCTCGGCGGTCGGGTCCGCGAGCTCGCCGACGATCTTCCCGTCGCCGAGGAAGACGACCCGATCGGCGAATGCGGCCGCCGCCGGGTCGTGGGTGACCATGACGATCGTCTGTGCGAGGTCACGCACCGCTTGCGCCATGAACCCCAGGATCTCGGTGCCGGACCGCGAGTCGAGGTTCCCGGTGGGCTCGTCGGCGAAGACGACGTCCGGGC
>JBKOZX010000198.1:0-10502 GCA_046726115.1 Actinomycetota bacterium
ACCGGTTCGGGCTCGATCCCGACACGGCCGAGTACATCATCGGCTCGGCCGACCTCATGCCGCGAAACCTCGACCGACGGGTCGAGGCCCTCGTCCCCGTGACGGCCGCCGCGATGCGCGAACGGCTCGACGAGATCCTCGTACGTGGTGGCGGTCTTCGGGTTGTAGTTGCCGGTGCCGACGTGGCAGTAGCGGCGGATGCCGTCGGGCTCCTGGCGGACGACGAGGAGGATCTTGGCGTGCGTCTTGAGCCCGACGAGGCCGTACACCACGTGGATGCCCGCCTCCTCGAACAGTTGCGCGCGCTCGATGTTCGCCTGTTCGTCGAAGCGCGCCTTGAGCTCGACGAGCGCCACCACCTGCTTGTCCTGCTCGGCGGCGTGGATGAGCGAGCGGACGAGCCGGGTGTCGGGGCCCGCGGTGCGGTACAGCGTCTGCTTGATCGCGAGCACCTGCGGATCGCGCGACGCCTGCTCGACGAACGCCTCGATCGACGTGGCGAACGAGTCGTACGGATGGTGGACGAGCACGTCGCCCTGCTGGAGCACGCGGAACATGTCCGGCGGGGTTTCGTTGCGGGCGAGAACAGGCTGGGTCTGCGGCGTCCACGGCTCGTCCTTGAGCTCGGAGCGGTCGAGCCCGTAGAGCCCCCACAGCGAGCTCAGCCCCAAGGGACCGTCGGCGACGTAGACGTCGGCGTCGTCGAGCTCGAGCTCGCGGCAGAGCAGCTCGAGCACCTCGTCGCTCATCTTCCCGTCGACCTCGAGTCGGACGACGCGTCCGAACTTCGTGCGCCGGCGCAGGATCAGCTCCATCGCCTCGAGCAGGTCCTCGGCCTCGTCCGAGAGCTCGAAGTCGGCGTCGCGTGTAACTCGGAACGGGTGGTGGGCGACGGTCTCCATTCCCGGGAACAAGCTGTCGAGATGTGCCGCGATCACCTGCTCGAGCGCAACGAACCGCTGCCCGTCGGGCAACCCGAGGAAGCGGGGGAGCAGGGGCGGGACCTTCACGCGGGCGAAGCGCTCCTCGCCCGTGGACGGGTCGCGCACGACGACGGCGAGGTTCAGCGACAGGTTCGAGATGTACGGGAACGGGTGCGCCGGGTCCACCGCCAGCGGCGTGAGCACGGGGAACACCCGCTCGTCGAACACGTCGCGGAGGTGGGCTCGATCCGATTCGGACAGCTCGTCCCAGTCGCACAGCTGGACCCCGGCCGCCTCGAGCGTCGGGGCCACCTCCCTGGTGAACACGGCCGCCTGCCGCTCGACCATCGGCTCGACGCGGGCGCGGATGGCCCGAAGTTGCTCGCCGGCGTCGAGCCCGTCGGGGGAGGGGGCGCGGATGCCGGCGTCGAGCTGCTCGCGCAGCCCCGACACGCGCACCTGGAAGAACTCGTCGAGGTTCTGGCTGAAGATGGCGAGGAACTTCACCCGCTCGAGCACGGGCACCGACGCGTCGGCGGCGAGCGCCAGGACACGAGCGAAGTAGTCGAGCGCGGACAGCTCGCGGTTGAGGTAGCGCGATTCGGGCTGCAATTGGGTCGGGGGCTCGGGCGCCGGTTCGTGACCAGGTGCGCCGCTGCCCTCGACCGACACATCGACGCCGGCCATTCCCGCCATCGTACTTGTGCCTCCCGGTCGTGTTCCGGGCGCTGTCAACAGGCGCAACGCCGCGCCGCAGGAGCGACGGCGACCGGCCCGCCCTTGTGGGGCGGGCCGGCGGAGCCGCCGGATGCCCGTCGGCCGGCGGGGGGACCCAGCCGACGGGCGCACAGGAGGCCGGAGATTCGCCCTTGGGCACGCTCCCTCCTCCCAGCGGGCGCCACTGCACGACGCAGGTGACAGGCAGCCGCGGAGCTGCAACCGACACGGTAACGATGCGACGTGGCAGTCAAATTGCGCTCGAGGGAACGCTGAATGAACTCTGCAACAGGCCATTGGCGAGTGGCGGTGACCGATAACGTGGATCCGGCCATGGCCACGGCACCTCGCTCACCCGGCGGACCGACCGACCCGCGCTTTGCCGAGCCGACACCGTTCGCGCGTCTCGCGATCACGCACGCGGCGAGCATCTGCGGGGACGTCTGCCTCACCGTCTCGCTCGCCGGGTCGCTCTTCTTCTCGGTGTCGCCGGGCCAGTCGCGCGAGAAGGTGCTGCTCTATCTCGTCCTGACGATGGCGCCGTTCGCCATCATCGCCCCGCTGCTGAGCCCGTTGCTCGACCGGATCCGCGGCGGCCGCCGCCTGATGATCTTCGTCACGTGTGCGCTACGCGCGCTGCTCTGCCTCTTCATGGCTCGCTACGTGAACGCCAGCGGCGCCGAGGCGCTGCTCATCTACCCGCTGGCCTTCGGCGTCCTCGTCATGGCGAAGACGTACTCCATCGCCCGGAGCGCCCTCGTCCCCGCCGTCGTGAGTGGCGAAGAGGAGCTGGTGGGCGCCAACTCACGGTTGGCGATCATCAGCGTGATCGGCGGGTTGGTCGGCGGTCTGCCCGCCGTCGGCGTGTACAAGCTCTTCGGCGCCGAGTGGTCCCTCGTGCTCGCTGCGCTGGTGTTCGTGCTGGCGTCGATGCTGGCGTGGCAGATCCCCAAGGTGGAGCACGCGGTCGGGCCGGACACCCCGTTGGAGAAGGAGGAGCTGCACGCGCCGAGCATCGTCCTCGCCGGCAGCGCGATGGGGCTGCTGCGCGGCGCCGTCGGCTTCCTCACGTTCTTCCTCGCCTTCGGGTTGCGCGACAACGGCGAAGCGGCGTGGGTGTTCGGGCTCGTCCTGGTGCTCAGCGGCGTGGGGGGCTTTCTCGGCAACCTCCTCGCGCCACAACTGCGCAAGATCACCCGCGAGGAGATCATCCTCGCCGGCTCACTCGTGGCGCCCGCGATCGGGTGCGTGATCGCGGCGCGCTCGGCGTCCCTCACAATGCTCACGTTCGGGGCCTTGCTCGTCGCGGCGGGGGCCGCCGCCGGCCGCGTCGCGTTCGACAGCCTGCTCCAGCGCGACGCGCCCGACGCGGTGCGGGGGCGCAGCTTCGCCCGGTTCGAAACGCGCTTCCAGATCACGTGGGTGATCGGCGCGTTGATACCGGTCGCGATCCCGCCCGTCTATCAGGACCTGCGCGTCGGGTTGTTCGCGCTCGCGATCGGCCTCGGGTTCGCGGGGCTGTCGTACATCGCCGGCATACGCGCCGCCCGCGAGGCCGTCGCGCGTCGCCGGCATCGCGCCGAGCGCACCCGCGACGCGCTCGAGCGGGGACTGCGCAAGGGGATGGCGCGGTTGCGACGCTCGGGCCGCCGCACACGAGACGCCGGCGAGCCCACCAAGCGCAAGGGCGAAATCGAAGCCGGGTCGTAGGGCGGTCAGGTAGACAGGGGGATCGTGGCTCCCGACTTCGTGCTTCGACCCGTCACGAGCGACGAGCTCCCCGGGTTCACGCGCACCGACCTCACCGCGTTCGGCGAGCGGACGGAACCCGCGCGCCTGGAGCTCGATTGGACCAGCCTCGAGCTCGACCGCACGCTCGCCGCGTTCGACGGCGACGAGATCGTCGGGACGGGCCGGCTCTTCTCGTTCGAGCTGACGATGCCGGGCGGCCGGCTGCTGCCCGCCGCCGCCGTGAGCTGGATCGCGGTCCTGCCGACCCATCGCCGCCGGGGGATCCTCACGGCGATCAAGGGCCAACAGCTCGACGACGCGGCGGAGCGCGGCGAGCCGCTGGCGATGCTGTACGCGTCGGAACCCGGTATCTACCGCCGCTTCGGGTACGGAATCGCGACGAGCTGGATGAGCGTGAGCATCGAACGTCGGTACTCGGAGTTCTTGCGGCAGGTACCGGGCGGACGCGTCCGTCTCGTCGAGGAGGACGCGGCGCGCAAGCTGTTCCCCGAGATCTTCGACCGTGCCCGCCGCGTCCAGCCCGGCGCGGTGCAACGCGTCGACGCATGGTGGCCCGACCAGTTCTTCTGGCCCGAGCCCGGCGAGAAGGGCACGTGGTTCTACTGCGTGTACGAATCTCGTGAGGGCGCGCTCGACGGCTACGCCGCGTACCGGTTCGAAGCGCGCTGGGAAAACGGCCCGCAGGGGACATTGCACGTCAGCGACCTCGTCACGGTGACTCCGGCTGCGCGCGCGGTGCTGTGGCGCTACCTGCTCGACGTCGACCTCGTCGAGACGATCACGGCGTGGGTGGTTCCGGTCGACGAGCCCCTGCGCTGGCTCCTGAGGGAGTCGCGACGGATGCAGGTCCCGCGCATGGGCGAGGGCCTGTGGGTGCGCGTGCTCGACGCGCCCGCCGCGCTCTCGGCGCGGACGTACGCGGCGGCGGGACGCCTCGTGTTCGACGTCGTCGACGAGTTCCGTCCCGGCGGCGGGGCTGCCGGGCGCGTCGCCCTCGACGGTGGTCCCGACGGCGCCGATGCGCGGCGCACGGGTGACGCACCCGATCTCGTGCTCGACGTCGCCGAGCTCGGCGGGATCCTGCTCGGCGGCGTGCGGCCGTCCAGCCTGGCTCGGGCCGGGCTCGTCGAAGAGAGGACGCCGGGTGCGCTCGCGGTCGCCGACGCGATGTTCGCGGTCGAGCCGCTGCCGTTCTCCATGACCGACTTCTGAGACCGATTTCTCAGATCGACGTCTGTGGTTGTCCGGTCTCCAACGGGCCGTTCGCGCTCGACGTGACTGTTCAGCGGCGCGTCAGCCGAATGCAACCGCGACTTCACTCGCGATCGTTACCGTCGATGTCGATGTCAGGTCGACGTCGATGAGCGAGACCAGCGAGGCCGCCGATCCGGGTGATTGGATGCGGCGCCTCGCCGATCACTACGCCCGATTCCGCCAGAGCTACCCCGAGGATCGGTTGCTGATCGTCTTCGACATCGACGGGACGATCCTGGACCTGCGCCACATGGTCCGTCACGTGCTCCTCGACTACGACCGCGAGCACGCCACCGACCTCTTCCACGGTCTGAGCGTCGACGAGATCGACGTGCACGAGAATCGTGTCGACGAGTTCCTCGCCGGGCGCGCGCTGCCAGCCGAGACGCGTGAGCAGGTTCTGTCCTGGTACCTCGAACGCCGGTGGCAGCCCGAGTCGGTCCTTGCCGCGCACCGTCCCTACCGAGGCGTGCTCGAAGTCATCCGCTGGTTTCAGCTCCAGCCCGAGACGTTCGTGGGACTCAACACGGGCCGGCCCGAGTGGCTGCGCGCCGAGACGCTGCGGTCCCTGAACGAGCTCGGGCACGAGTACCGCGTCGAGTTCCGGTCGGAGCTGATGGTGATGAACGGCCGCGGCGGCGAGGGCGATGTCATCGACAGCAAGGTCGCCGGCATCACCGCCTTCGCCGACGCCGGTTACCGCATCTTCGCCGTCGTCGACAACGAGCCCGCCGTCATCGCCGCGCTCGCCGACGCCGACCGGAGCGGCGAGATCCTCTTCCTCCACGCCCAGACCCTCTCCGAGTCGCGGCGAGTGCCGACGCCGCGCACCGTACGCGGCCGCTCCTACGACCTCACCGCGCTCGTGACCGAAGGCGATCTGCCGTATCACGTGCAGCTCGTCTGGCACGGCGTGAACGACGAGGCGAACGTGCGTCAGTTCCTCGGGTCGCGTGTCCACTGGGCGGAGTGCGACGTGCGCCGCGACCCGCTCGGACGGGTCGTGCTCCGGCATGACTCGTTCGAACGGACGCCCTGGACCCGAACCGAGCCGGTCTTCCTGCTCGAGGACTTCCTGACGCGCCTCCAACAGTACGGCCGGGGCGCGAAGCTCGACCTCAAGGAGGGTGACACCGTCCTCGACGACGTGCTCGCCGTCCTCGAGGAGCACGGCTTCGACGACGCCAACCTGTGGTTCAACGGCCGCATCGAGGCGCTCGGCGAGGACGGCGTGCGTCGTCTCGCCGCCGCCCACCCCGACGCCATCGTCCAGTGCCCGGTCGACTTCCTCGCGCCGCTGGTGCTGGCAGCGCCCGCGCGCGCCTGGGACACGATCTCGCTGTTCACCGGCTGGGGCGTCAACCGGTTCTCGGTGAGTTGGGCGGGGGAGCACGCCCGCCCCCTCCTCGAGTGCCTCGAGGACTTCGGGTGCGACGTGAACCTCTACGCCGTTCCCGACCTCGAGGCCTTCCTGCGCGCCGCGTTGCTGCTGCCGACGTCGATCACAACCGACTTCAACTTCCCGGCGTGGCACTACTTCGGCCGCGGCGCCGGCGAGGAGCACCGCTACCACCGGTACACGGTGGACGCGTTCGTCCCCCCGACGACCGACGTCGCCTGATCGGCGCGGCTAGCCCCAGCCGGAGCTTGCGCCCTTCACCATGCCGAACGGTCCGGTGGGCCAGCGGAAGCAGTCCATCATCAGCTGGTCCACGTCGTCGGCGGAGGCGATGCCCTCGGCCACGACCTTCTGCGCCTCGGCGATCATGGCGAAGTAGACCCGGTTGGTCACGAAGCCCCACGCCATGGGCGTGTCCTTGATCACGACCGGGTTCTTCCCGCACGCGGTCGCGACGTCCCGGACGGCGGCCACGGTGTCATCGCCGGTCTCGCGCGTCACGATGATCTCGGCGAGGCGCATCACCGCCGGCGGCGAGGCCCAGTGCCAGCCGACGACCCGGTCCGCCCGGTCGGTCGCCGCCGCCAACGCCGCGATCGGGAACCCCGAGGTGTTCGACGCGAGGATCGTCGCGCCGGAGGCGACGCGGTCGAGGTCGCGAAACACGCGCACCTTCAGCTCGAGACGCTCGGGCACGGCCTCGACGACGAGATCGGTGGCGGCGGCCTCGTCGAACGAGTCGGTGAACGTGAGGCGCTCCAACGCGACGTCCGCCTGCTCGCGCGTGAGCTTCCCGCGCTCGACGCCGCGCTCCAGCCCGTACCGCCCCGTCGTGACGTGCTCGCGGCCAGCGGTGAGCGCGACGGGGTCAATGTCGTAGCAGACGCTCTCGTAGCCGGCGGTCGCCGCGACCTGCGCGATGCCGCTCCCCATCACGCCTGCTCCCAGCACGCCGACCCGCTTCACGTCGCTCATTCGGCGACCTTGACGATGAGCTTGCCGGTGTTCTCGCCGCTGAACAGCTTGCGGAAGGCGGCGGGCGCGTTCTCGAGCCCGTCGACGACATGCTCCGCGTACCGGATCCGGCCTTCCTGCACCCACTGCCCGAGCTGCAGGATCGCGTCGAGGAACCGGTCGCGGTAGTCGAGCACGATGAACCCCTCCATGCGGCCGCGCTGCGGGATGAGGTTGAGGATGTTGGCAGGACCGGGCGAGAGGTCGGCCGTGTTGTACTGGGAGATCGCTCCGCACAGCACGATACGTGCGTGCAGGTTGATCTGTCCGAGCACCGCGTCGAGGATGTCACCGCCGACGTTGTCGAAGAAGACGTCGATCCCATCGGGGCACGTCTCCCGCAGCCGCGCGCTGACGTCGTCCGACTTGTAGTCGATCCAGGCGTCGAAGCCGAGCTCATCGGCGATCCACGCGCACTTCTCCGGGCCGCCGGCGATGCCCACCACGCGACAGCCGAGGATCTTGCCGATCTGGCCCGCGATCGATCCGACCGCGCCCGCCGCGCCCGACACGACGACGGTGTCGCCCTCTTTCGTCTCCCCGACATCGATCATCCCGAAGTAGGCGGTGAGCCCGGTGACGCCGTACACGCTGAGATACGTGGTGACCGGATCTTGGCGGGGCACAGGCATCATCGCGTCGGGGCCCGAGCCTGCGATCGCGTAGTCCGACCAATCGACCATCCCGAGCACGAGGTCGCCGACCTGGTAGTTCGGGCTGCGCGACCGCACGACCTCGCCGATCGCACCGCCGCGCATCGCGTCGCCGACGTGGATGCCGGGCACGTACGTGTCGAAGCCGTTCATCCAGACCCGGATGGCGGGGTCGAGTGACAGGTACAGGGTTCGGACGAGCGCCTCGCCGTCGGCGGGTTCGGGAACGGGCGCCTCGACGAGCTCGAAGTCGCTCTCCTTGACGGTGCCGGCAGGGTGCGCGGCCATCTTGATGACGCGCTGCGTCGTGGCGTCGGGAACGCTCGTCATGCCGTCTCCTCCGGGAGCTCGATGCGCGCGAGCCACAAGCCAGGCGCGTCGAGCTCTGCCGGCGTCGGCAGCATCCGCTCGGCCTCCCACAACCGGTTCAACCCCTGAGGTCCGGCCCGCTCGACGACGCCGGCGCAGAACGCCGCCCCCTGCTCGTAGTGGGCGCGCTCGAGCTTGAGCCCGAGCAGCCCCTCGATGAACACCTCCGCCTCACCCCGCTCCACGCGGTGCCGCTGCATCGCCTCGTGGATCTGCCTGAACGACGGGATGAGCTTGCCGCCGACGCGCTCGAGCACGGAGTCGGCGTACCCCTCGAGGACGGCGCAGAGGAGCTGGAGCTGACGGCGCGGCTCGTCCTGACGCGGTGACTGCATCGCGCCGAGCAGCGCGTCGGGATCCTCGGCGATCGATCCCAGTGACGACGGGTCGCTCGGGTCGAGGGAGCCGAATCGGGATTCGAGCGCGCCCGGGTCGACCTCGTACGCCGACACGTACTCGGTCGACAATCGCACCAACCGGTCGCGCACCCACCGCACCGAACGCTCGGCGGCGTGCACGACCTCGTGGACCGCGAGGTAGAAGCGGAGGTCGGCCCGTTCGAGCGACCACGATTCCTCGAACGCGTCGATGTTCTGCACGACGAAGCAGAGGCTCGGCTCGTCGCTGGTGGGGAGGGGAAGGTCGTAGCGCCCGAGCGCGTGCTGCGCGAGGTACCCGACCATCGAGCCCGCCTGCATCCCGAGCAGCGCCGGAGCCAGCATCTGCATCATCCCGCCGAGCATCTCGGGCCCGAACGGGCTCGCGCCCGGCGACCCGCTCGACGGATCCGCTTCACCCGGCTCGAGCTCGCCGATCTCGGGACCGGTCTCGCGCATGGCCTTCCCGAGCGTGGTCGCGAGCGCCTCGAGCACGGGGCGCAGCGCCTCGAGATGGAGCGCGGCCCATCCCTGCGGGCCGAGCGTTCGGAGCGGCGCCGCGAAGGTGGCGGGCAGATCGGTCTCCGCGACGACGTGCGTCTGCGCGGCGCGCGCGAGCTCGTCGAGCTGCTCGTGCGCGGCGGGATCGATCGGGCGGTCGGTGCCGCCCTCGACCGCGACCCACGCCGCGATCTGCTGCGCGACTTCCCAGTTGACGGGCCCCGGCGACTGGAGCATGCGCATGAGCTGGGACAGGTCGAAGCCCGCCGCACCGAACGGCATCCCCGGCAGCCCGGATCCCGACGATTCCTCGGGCTGCTCGCGCCGGTCCGGTTTGCCGGGCTCGTCGGGCTCGCCAGGTTGAGGACGATCGTCCACGCGGCCAGTCTATGGACGTGGTTGCAATCGCCGTCACCGGCGCCTCCGGGCTCGTCGGGCAGCAGCTGCTCCCTCGTCTCGCCGACGACGAGCGAGTGACGCGCCTGATCGGCCTCGATGTCAGCGAACCTCGCCGCCGCGTCCGAGACCTCGACTTCCACCGCGTCGACATCGCCGGCGCCGAGCTCAAGCCGCTGATCGAGGGCGCCGACGTGCTGGTCCACCTCGCTACCGTCGTCGACCCGATCCCCGACGAGGCGTTGATGGCGCGCGTCAACGTCGAGGGCACGCGGCGAGTCCTCGACGCCGCCGCGTCGGTCGGTGTGCACAAGGTCGTCCGGGTGTCGAGCGCGGCGATCTACGGTGCTTGGCCCAACAACCCCGTGCCGCTGACGGAGGACGCGGCCCTGCGGCCCAACCCGGGGTTCGCGCCCGCCGTGCACGCGGCCGAGGTCGAGCGCCTGCTCGGCGAATGGCGCGACGAGCACCCCGCCGTCACCGTCACCACGCTGCGGTCGGCGCCCGTGGTCGGCCCCGGCGCCGAACGGCTCCCGTCGCGCCTGTTGCTGGGTCGGCCGCCGTTGCGCGTGCGTGGTGCCGGCCCGCCCGTGCAAGTGGTCCACGTCGACGACCTGGTCTCGGCGCTGACGCTTGCGGTGGCCAACGATCTCCCCGGCGCGTACAACGTGGCCGCCGACGGGTGGCTCGGCGCCGACGACGCCCGCGCGCTCCTGCCGCGCTCGCTCGTCCCCGCGCTCCCGGCCGAGCTCCTCGAGCGCCTCCTGGCGCGCCTGTGGGGGAGCGGCCTGGGCGACGTCCCGCCGACCGTCGTGCCCTACCTCGTCCACCCCTGGGTCGTAGCGAACGACCGCCTCAAATCCGCCGGCTGGCACCCGAACACCACCAACGAAGAGGCAATCATCGAAGGCCTCGACTCACTCCCTACTCCCCGATACGCGCGTGCGCTACTGATCGCCGCCGCCGGCGCGGCGTTCGCCGGAGTACTCGGGGGAGTTGCCTGGCGACTCTGGACACGAGGGCGCCGCCACGAAGTGGCCGGCGGCGATGGGGGGTCGCCGCCGACGATTTCCGCGTAAACGCTGAGGCGGCGGCGATCCCCCCGTTGCCGCCGGTAACAGGCGGGAAGGAAGCGTGAGCTACGCGC